>CAVEDG010000126.1:0-2289 GCA_963614205.1 bacterium
AGGCCCTCGCGGCGCTCGATCCCTGGGAACGGGCGGCGCGGAACAACTGGGCGCTCGTGCCGCAGACGAGCGCCGAGCCGTTTCTCGTCGTGCCCACGTTCGAGCGCAAGGATGGCGGCCCGGTGGCCGGGCGCCTGCTCTTCTTCCCCGGTTTCGAGACCTTCCGCGACTTCCTGCTGGCGCGCCAGGTGCGCGACTACGGCGTGGCGATGAGCGCCGCCGACTTCCGGCACTACGAAGTCGTGGGGCTGACGCGCGGCGGGGCGGAGATCTTCGTCTACGAACCCGGCTTCGTGCCGCAGCCGCCCACGCCGGAGGATGAGGCCGTGCTGCTGCCGCTCGTGCGGGAGAGCTACGGTCTGCTGCTGCGTCAGGAGGAGAATCCCGAACTGCTGCATGCGTACGTGGCGAGCGACCACGCGATGTTCGCGCGCAAGGAGGTCGTGGACGGCGTGTGGGTGGATGGTCCGTTCCGTCTGCCGGCGGAGGAGCCGGCGCCGACGGTCGAGCGCATCGGCCTCAAGCGCGAGACGTGCGCGAAGGCGAAGGATCTGCCCGTCTTCCCGAAGGAGACCTGGCAGGTCGACTTCGTGCTCGTGCCCTCCTACCAGACGGCCGACGCGCGGCCGCGCTTCCTCTATCTGTTCGTGGCCATCAACGCGGCCACGGGCGAGCGCATGGCGTGGGCGCGGCTTTCGGTGGACGGCAAGGAGGGCGGTCTGCTGCGGCTCTGGGAAGGGCACGCGCAGCGGCTGCTCGACGCGATCGTGTCGTGGGGGCGCGTACCGGGCGAGATCCACGTGCGCTCCGGCCGCATGATGCGCTTTCTGCGGCCGCTCGGCATGCAGCTGCCGTTCAAGCTCGTGCGCCACGAGAAGCTGCCGGCGCTCGATGCGACCGTGCGCGAGAGCGTGAAGGCGCGGAGGATCTGACATGTTCTCGATCAACCAGAACATCCCGCTCGTGCTGTCGCTCGTGTTCGTGGTGGGCGGCCTCGTGGCGCTCACGTGGAGCGCGGACCGCTTCGTGGAGGCGGCGGCGCGGCTGGCGCGGGCGTTTGGCGTGTCGCCGCTCATCGTGGGCATGGTGATCATCGGCTTCGGCACGAGCGCGCCGGAGCTCGCGGTCTCCGTGCTCGCGGCGCTGGCCGACCAGTCCAACCTCTCGCTCGGCAACGCCTACGGCTCGTGCACGTTCAACCTCGCCGTGATTCTCGGCGTGACGGCGCTCGTGTCGCCGATCAAGGTGAAGCCTTCCGTGTCGTATCTCGGCGTACCGCTGCTGCTGGGCGTGACGGCGCTCTCATACGCGCTTGTGCGCGACAATGCGTTTTCGCGGTGCGATGGGCTGATTCTGCTCGCGGCGTTCGCGGTGATCATGCCGCTCTACTGCTGGTTCGACCAGGTGAAGGGCGGCCCGGCGAAGACGGAGTCCCCGGCGGAGGAGACGCCGAAGCGCGAGCCCGCGCGCGCGGCGGACTTCGCGTGGCTCATCGTGGGGCTTGTGGTGCTCGTCCTTTCCTCGCACGTGCTCGTGTGGGGCTGCGTGGACTTCGCGCGCGACGTGCTTGGCGTGTCGCCGCTCCTGATCGGGCTCACCATTGTGGCGGCGGGCACGTCGCTGCCGGAGTTCGCGAGCGCGATCGCCTCGGCGCGCCGGCACGAGCACGAGTTCGTGATCGGCAACATCGTGGGCTCGAACCTCTTCAACACGCTTGGCGTGGTGGGCGTGGCGGGCTCGATCACGCCATTCGGCAACTTCAGCCCCTACATCGTCACGCGCGACCTGCCCGTCATGTTCGCGGCCTCGGCGCTGCTGTTCGTGTTCGGCTTCAACTGGCGGCGGCCCGCGCAGCCCGGGCGCATCTACGGCTGGGAGGGCGTGCTGTGGGCGTTTGCCTTCGTCGCCTACCTCGTCGTCATGATCGTGCAGGAGACGGGCGCGGGCGGCGCCGCATGACTTTAACGTGAAAGGAACAGTCCGACAATGACAGACCGAATCAAGAACCTGCTGGAGGCCACGTTCGACAAGGCGCAGGCGCGCTTTCGCCGCGACGTGGACTGGAAGCCGCTGCTCGACACCTTCGTGGCGCAGCACGTGGACGACTCGACGCGCGCGCGCATGGGCCTCGTGGAGATGCTCAAGGCCGAAACGCCCGCGTTTCTCGAGGGCGAGCGCCTCGCCTTTCTGCGCACGGTGAAGCAGATCCCGGATCTCCACACCGAGGCCGAGATCGCCGCGAACACGGCGCGGGGCGTCGCCTATGGCGAGAAGGGCGTGGTGTTCAAC
>CAVEDG010000126.1:2318-5750 GCA_963614205.1 bacterium
ACCTCACCGCCGACTTCGGGCCCGCGATCCGCGACGGCCTCGCCGCGCGCATCCGCGAGATGGACGCGCGCCTTGCGCGTTGCCGCGCCGAGGGCGACGACGAAGGCGCCACCTTCATCATGAACGCGCGCCTTTCCACCATTGCCGTGCTGGAGCTCGTGGCGCGCTACCGCGAGGCCGCCGAGGCGCGTGGGCTCACGGAGATCGCCGCCACGCTCGCGCGGGTGCCCGCCCACGGCGCGCGCACGTTCCACGAGGCGCTGCAGGCGCTGCGCATCCTGCACTACTGCATGTGGTGCGAAGGGGAGTACCACTGCGGCCTCGGGCGCATCGACCAGTATCTGCTGCCGTATTTCGAGGCCGACCTCGCGGAAGGGCGGCTCACCGAGGCCGGCGCGCTCGAGGAGCTTGAGGAGTTCTTCATCGCGTGCAACCGCGACAGCGACCTCTACATCGGCGTGCAGCAGGGCGACAACGGCCAGTCCGTGATGCTCGGCGGATGCACGCGAGACGGCGCGCCCGCGTTCAACCGCCTTTCGCGCCTCGCGCTGAAGGCGTGCGGCGAACTCAAGCTCGTGGATCCGAAGATCAACCTGCGCGTGGACCGCAACACGCCGATGGAGGTCTACGAGCTCGGCACCGAGCTCACGAAGGCGGGGCTTGGCTTCCCGCAGTACGCGAACGACGACGTGGTGATCCCCGCGCTCGTGCAGTGGGGCTACGCGCTCGAGGACGCGCGCGACTACTCCGTGGCCGCGTGCTGGGAATTCCTCATCCCCGGCTGTGGCATGGACATCAACAACATCGACGCCGTGTCGCTGCCGGGCTGCCTCGACGCCGCGCTGCGCGAGGACGCGGCCACCTTCGAGGACGTGCAGGACCATCTGCGCGCGGAGATCTTCCGCCGCTGCGACGCGCTGCAGGAGAAGTACCGCCACGTGGAGATCTTCCCCGGGCCGTTCGTCTCCGTGATCTCCGCAGGCTGCATCGAGCGCGCGCGCGACATCAGCCGCGGGGCGAAGTACAACAACTTCGGCATCCACGGCACGGGCATCGCCGTCGCGGTCGACTCGCTTGCCGCCGTGCGCGAGCTCGTGTTCGAGAAGAAGCTTGTCACGCGCGCCGCGCTCGTGGCCCTGCTCGACACGGACTTCGCGGGCCGGCCCGACGTGCTCGCCGCCGCGCGCAACGCGCCGAAGATGGGCAATGCGGATGCGGCGGTCGACGCGCTCGCCACGTGGCTGCTCGCCACGTGGGCCGACGCGCTGAAAGGGCGGAAGAACGACCGCGGCGGCATCTACCGCCCCGGCACGGGCACGGCCATGTACTACCTCTGGCACGCGAACGAACTGCCCGCCTCGCCCGACGGCCGCCTGAAGGGCCAGCCGTTCAGCGCGAACTACGCGCCCGCGCTCGACGTGCCCGTGAAGGGGCCGCTCAGCGTGATCCGCTCGTTCACCACGCCCGACCTCGGGCGCGTGTGCAACGGCGGGCCGCTCACGATCGAGGTGCACGACAGCGCCTTCCGCGAGGCGGACGGCGTGGAGAAGGTGGCGCAGCTCGTCAAGTTCTTCGTCGATCGCGGCGGCCACCAGCTGCAGATCAACGCGATCAACCGCGAGACGCTGCTGGACGCGCAGAAGCATCCCGAGCTCCATCGCCACCTCATCGTGCGCGTGTGGGGCTGGAGCGGCTACTTCATCGAGCTCGACAAGCCGTATCAGGATCAGGTGATCCGGCGCGTGGAGCTCGCGGTGTGACGGAGAAGGGCGAGGCATCTCATGGTCGACGCTTCCTTTGACGCGCATTTCATGGGCATGGCGCTGCGCGAGGCCGAGAAGGCCGCCGCGGACGGCGAGGTGCCCACGGGCTGCGTGATCGTGGAGGAGCCCGCCGACCCGACGCTGCCGCCCTCGGCCGCGCGCATTCTCGGCCGCGCCCACAACCAGACGGAGATGCTCACCGACGCGACGGCGCACGCGGAAATGCTCGCGCTCGCCGCCGCCTTCGCCGCGCGCGGCAACTGGCGCCTCACGGGCACGCGCCTCTACGTCACGAAGGAGCCGTGCCCCATGTGCGCGGGCGCGATCGCGCTCGCGCGCGTCGGCACCGTCGTCTGGGGTCTCGACGACCCCAAGCGCGGTGGCGGCACCGTCTTCGACATCTTCAGCCATCCCGGCATCAACCACCATCCCGCGGTCGTGCGGGGCGTGCTCGAAGAGCCGTGCCGCGCCGTGCTCGTGGACTTCTTTCGCCGCCGGCGCGCGGAACATCCGTAGAAGGGGACAAGGACACTCGACATGAACTATCTCAGGATCTTTTCGGACGGCGTGCTGCGGAACAATCCCACGTTCCGCCTCGTGCTCGGCATGTGCCCCACGCTCGCCGTGACGACCACGCTTGAGAACGCGCTCGGCATGGGGCTTGCGGCCCTGTTCGTGCTCGTGTGCTCGAACGGACTCGTCTCGGCGCTGCGCAAGGTGATTCCCGACGCCGTGCACATCCCGTGCTACATCGTGATCGTGGCGGCGTTCGTGACGACGATCGACCTGCTCATGCAGGCGTTTCTGCCGGCGCTCTCGGCGTCGCTCGGCATCTTCATCCCGCTCATCGTGGTGAACTGCATCATCCTCGGGCGCGCGGAGGCGTTCGCGTGCCGGAACGGCGTGGTCGCGTCGCTTGTGGACGGCCTCGGCACGGGGCTCGGCTTCACGCTGTCGCTCGCGCTCATCGCGTCGGTGCGCGAGATCCTCGGCGCGGGCTCGCTCACGGTGTGGGGCGATCTCGCGATCCGCAACATCCACGCGCACGGCATGGTGCTCGCAATCCTGCCCGCGGGCGGCTTCATCACGCTGGGGCTGCTGCTCGCGCTCATCAACCACCTTGGCACCGTGCGGGTGCGCGCGGCAAAGTGATATACTAGTGGACATGCAAAAGACCAAGATTGGATTCTTTGGCGCCGGCAAGATGGCCGAGGGCATCCTCGCCGCCGCCGCCCTGATGCCGGACTTCGACCCGGCAACCGTGCTCATGGCCGAGAAGGTGCCCGCGCGCGCCCGCGAACTCGCCAAACGCTACGGCGTGCGCACCACGCCGGACGCGCGCGACGTCGCCGCCGCCGCGCCGCTCGTCTTCCTCGCCGTGCGGCCTCAGGATCTCGCCGCGCTCGCCGCCGACGTGAAGCCGCTGCTCACGAAGAAGTCGCTTGTCGTCTCCATCGCCGCCGGCAAGTCGCTCGCCACGCTGCGCCAGGCGCTGGGCCGCGAGGCGCGTCTTGTGCGCGTGATGCCGAATCTCGCCTTGCGCGCCAAGGAGGGCATGTGCGCGATCTGCCCCGCGAAGAACGCCACGCCGGCCGACGTGCGCAAGGTCGCGAAGATCCTGAACGGCGCGGGACGCACGCTCGTGCTGGCCGAACGCCATTTCGACGCC
>CAVEDG010000127.1:0-5700 GCA_963614205.1 bacterium
CGCACGAGACCGAACTTGCGCCCGACCGCAAGTCGCTGATGCTCCGCAACACGCCTGAAGGCGCCTGCGTCTGGCTCGACGCTCACTCGCGCTGCCGCATCCACCCCGTCAAGCCCGACAAATGCCGCACCTTCCCGATGGAATGGACGAACGCAGACTCCGCCGAAATCTGCCCCGCGCTTGGCAAGACTATGATTCTCACTTATTGCAACGGAGAACGTCGAGGTTGCGCGTCGCCTGCTCGCAGCCAAGCTTCGCGGAAACGCCCAAGAGCATCATGACGGACGTTTCGTCGTAGTCCAGCCGGTTGACGACTTCGCTGTAATGCAGGACGGCGAGGTTGTTGAGCGCCTCGGCGTCGCCGGCATACGCGCGCAGAACCGTGTTGCCGAGCGCACGGGACGGCAGTTCCTCGAATGCGTCATACGAAAACACTTTCCTGTCCGCGTCAACGTGCGCGAAGAAGTATTCCCGCGCACCGAACGGCGTGTTGAACTTCGACAGGATCCCGAAGTAGACGCCCTTCGAGATCTGCCACAGCGCGAGGCCGCGGTCGATTCCCTCCGGACATTCATCGCCGGTTCGATTTTCAGGCGTATGCCCTCACGCGCGACGTTCTCGAATATGCACGCGCGCTCACTGATCTTTTCATAGCACCAATCCTGAGCCTTGTCCAGTTCGCGGAACTTCTCCATGAAGCCCGGCATGTCGCACTGCGAGACACGATCCTCCGCGCCCCGCCACTTCTGCCGCAGCGCCGCGAGCGCCGCCTTCGGATCGTCGATCGCGTAGACGTCGACTTTCGCCGCGGCATTCGCATGCGTCGTCTCCGGCGGCTGTTCGGCGAACCCCGCCCCCACCACGCCCAGTACAACAACCAACAGCATCATTTTCTTCATCTTGTCTTTCTCCTTATTGTCATGGCAATAGACAATAGGAATCACGCCCCCGCCGTTCCCCCCGCCGTGCCCACCGCCGCCGTCGCTTCCGTCGTCGCCTCTTCCTCCTCGGCGGCGGCATAGCGCACTTCGGCCTTCTCGAAGAGCCTCTTCACGGCGGCGGGGGCGTTCTTCCGCTTCGTCAGATGCCCGACAACCGCCGCGTCGACGCCATCCTGGTTCTTGGGCAGCGCTCTCTCCGCAAGGCCCGTGAATTTCACCCAGTCCGGCATGTTGGCCGCGTCCGCAGGCTCGCGCCCATCATCCGCTGGATCTCGTGGCTCTCGCGTATCACGTCGTCGACGAACGGGTCGCGAGTGGAGCACCGTGTCCTTGCGGTACATGAGGTTGTAGTACGCGCGGCCCGACTTCGCCGCGCCCTTCGCGTGCAGCGTGCCGCCCGGCCGCTGGACGACCCAAAGGGCACGCCAGCGCCTGAACGCTGAAAACTGAACACTGAAGATTGAAGATTCAGGACCGACGCCCGGCCTGACTGCCATCAACCGACCCTTGGAAATCCAAATGCGTCGGTCCTGGCGCATCTCCTCCTCGAAAGAGTTCTCAGAACATTTAGCGGTGGGTGACGTAGGCGTGGAGGCGCGCATCCGGCGACACGGCCTTTCCGGCCTTGACGTCCTCTTCTCGGAAGATCGAGAGGAGAACTTCGCGCCGCCCCGTGCGGTCGTTGTCGTAGGTGATCACGATGCGTCCATCGGGCAGCTGCTGGCCATCCGGATAGGCGCTGGGGCGATCGCCGTCGAAGTTGAACTCGTAGGGCCACGTCCGGCCGTCGTCCTCGGAGAGATACGCCGTCATGAATCGGCGGCCTTCGTCCTTGCCCCGGCGGCCGTTCTTGACGAGCAGAAGGTTGCCGGAGGCGAGCCGGCGCACGAAGGCGCGCGACGACGTGTGCTGCAGCGCGGACGGCCGCGGCGCGCTCCACGTGCGGCCCTGATCCGTCGAATCGGCTTCCCAGAGACCGGTCGGACCCTTCGACGTGCGCGCATAGCAGCGCAGCGAGCCGTCCCTGCGTTCCACGATCATGTGTTCGTCAAAGAGGCGCATCTCCTTGGGCAGCGTCACGCCGCCGCGTTCCACGAACGTCTTCCCGCCGTCCGTGCTCGCCACGACGCACGCGCTCGGCGCCTCGTACCAGTGCGAGACGGGCAGCAGCCACGTGCCGTCCTTCAGCACGGTCGGCTTGCACATCATCACGCCGCGCGCGATCTGCCGCGGTTTCGGCAGCGCATTCGCCTGCGGCTCGTGCTCCGCGTCGAGCGCGACCATCATGAGGCGGTCGTTCTTCGGCGACGCGCCCGCACCCGCGTACTTGTCCTTCGACGCGGCGGCCAGCGGCGCCACGCGCTCCGACCACGTCCAGCGCAGACGGCCGTCGGGCGCGATCCAGACTTCGGGGTCGAACGCGCGCACCGGCCCGCCGCCGTCGGGATCGGCCACGAGCGCTTCCTTCCACGTGTGGCCATCATCGGCGCTCGTGGCGAGAATCACGTAGTTGTTCGAATCCTCGCCACCCGTGGGGCTGGCATACCACGTGCACCACATGCGTCCGTTCCGTGCGGAGACGGCGATCGAGGGGATGCCTTCATGCGTGCGCGTGGCGTGGGCGTGCGCCGCGTCCGGCGCCTGGAAGAAGGCGCCGGAGTCGCCGTCTACGGCATTCTCCGCCACGCACAGCATGCCGGCGAAGTTCAGGATGAGAATCAGATTCAGGTGCTTCATGCGTGTCTTTCCTTGTTGGTGTCGCCTCACGCCCACTCGAGGCGGGCGCCGTCGGCGCGGTTCACGCTGCGCGCGTAGTCGACGGCGGGATCGCCGAAGAGCATCGCGTGGAAGGGTGCGCCGCGCGGAATGCCAAAGAGGTCGGCGGCCTCGGGCACCTGTTCGAGGATCTGCGAGAGGAAGCCGAACCACGTCACGCCCCAGCCGTTCACCTGCGCGAGCAGGTCGAAGTAGGCGCAGGCCGCCACGCAATCCGTCTGCGGCGTCACGGCCTTCGGGTCGCCGTAGACCACGAGCACGTTCGTCGCGCCGCGGAAGAAGACGTCCGCCTCGGGATGCTTCCGCCAGCCCAGCACGACGCCGCGCAGCGTGGGCGAGAGCTGCGCCTCGCGCGCGTCCAGCAGCGCCATGAGCTTCTGGCGCAGAGCCGCCACGCGCGCGCCGCCGTCGATCACGCGGAAGACGAGGTGGCGCACGTTGCAGCCCGTGGGCACGGACTTGAGCGTTTCGAGCAGCGCCGCGATCTCGTCGCGCGGAATGTCGTTCTTCGTGAACTGGCGCACGCTGCGCCGCGTCATGAGCAGGTTCGCGATCTCGTTCGGCGGGGGAATCGGCAGCGCGGAGAGCGGCGCACACGCCGCCGGATCCACGCCGTTCACCGACACCGCGCCCTGCGGGCACACGGCGAGGCAGTGCTGGCAGTTGACGCACTGAGCCTCCCTGCCCTCGCGCACGGCGGGCCGGCCCGCCTTCATCGTCAACACGCCAAACGCGCAGTCCTTCACGCAGGCGCCGCAGCCGACGCATGCCTCGCTGACCTTGAACTCCATGATCGTCTCTTCCGTTGTCTTCAGTGGGTGCGCACGAAGCGCAGCATGTCGTCGTAGCACTCGTCGAGCTCGGCCTTCTGGTCGGGCGTGAGCGACACGTCGACGAGCTTCCATTTGCGGTTGTCGCCCACGGCCACCGTGCCCTGCTCCTTCTTTTCGGCCTTGAGGTACTCGCGCGAGACGGTCGTCTCGAACACGCCCTGCCGCTTGAGGTAGTAGAGCGAATAGCCGCGCAGGCCGCCGGGATAGTCGCGCTGGTCGATGAGCAGACGGAAGAGCGCATACGCCGCCGTGAGCGTGCCCTTCGGGTCGCGGTCTTCCATCTGCCGCCAGATGTAGCCCAGCAGCGGCGCATAGGCGCAGCGTTCCGTCACGAGGCCCTCGCTGCCGCAGCGGCGGCTCTGGTGCAGCCACTTCCAGCCGCCCCACGCGCTGAACACGGTGTGGATCACGGGCTTGGCGGCGTTCTCCTGCTTCATGCGCGTTTCCGCCTGCGGCCCGCCGCTCTCCTCCTTGATGTAGCCGAACGTCTTCGGCCACTTCTTCGCAAGGTCGATCAGCAGCTCCACCGTCGGCGCGGGACACGTCGCGTTCACGACCGTCTGGATGATCACGGGCCGCGTGGCCACGGCGCCCAGACGCTCGTAGTAGTCGCGGATGTCGGCCTGCGTCTTGCCGGTGTCCGGCGGACGCGAGATCATCGCCACAAACGTCTTCGGGTGACGCCTGGCGACGTCCTCGATCGCCTTCGCCTCGCGGATCATCTGCTCCCACGTGGGGCCGTTGCAGCCGAGGCAGCACACGCAGTCGCGGCCTTCCAGCGCCGCGGCGCACGCCTCGTAGCCCTTGACCTTCTCCTCGAAGGTGAGCAGGTCGACCGCGTCGTTCGACTGGCACCAGATCACGCCCGGGCAGCCGCCGTCCGCCGTGAACGTGCAGCCGCGCGCGAGCGAGGCGTAGTCCACCGAGCCATCCGCATGGTAGGGCGTGGAGAGAATCGGGAACGGCCCGCGCATGCGCGGGTCGCCGCCGCCCGGCGCCTTTACCACGGCCGTGGTCGTCTTCTTCGCGGCCGCCGTCGTGCAGCCCGCCAGGGCCGCCGTCGCAAGCCCGAGTGTCACAAAATCGCGTCTGTTCATGATGCTTCGCCTTGTTGAGGAATGATGAAAGATGCAACTAGTATACCATACCCCAGGGCAAATTGTGGTATACTACTCACCTGTCCTACAACATCAACCGAAAGGAATGACATCATGGCAATCACGAAGGCTCATCTCATTGGCGTCGCCGTCGGCGTGGGCGTGGCCGCGACCGGCTTCTACTTCTACTGCAAGAACCGCGACAAGGTCGACCAGTTCCTGCGCGACCGCGGGCTCAAGATCCCCGTGCGCACCGAAAAGCCGCTGGAGTCGATGGACGACACGGCGCTCGCCGAGCTCAAGGAAAAGGTCGAGGACATCCTCGCCGAGCGCGAGGCGGCCGCGAAGCAGCAGGCCGTCGAACCGGCCAAGTAGGCGTCACTCACTTCGAGCAAGGATGCGTGGGCGATGCAGAAACTTGATCCGACGACGTTGAAGGACTGGCAGATCGCGGAGGCGGCGGAAGCGTCGCTGCGTTCTGCGAAGGACCTTGCGGCCGAACTGGGCCTGCAGGACGAGGAGTGGACGCCCTATGGACGCGTGCTCGCGAAAGTGGACGTCACGAAAGTCCTGAAGCGCCTGGGCGGGCGCAAGCGCGCGAAGTACATCGACGTCACGGCCATCACGCCCACCGCGCTTGGCGAAGGGAAGACGACCACGACGCTCGGCCTCGTGGAGGGGCTCGGGCGTCTGGGCAAGAAGGTCATCGGCTGCGTGCGGCAGCCGTCCGGCGGGCCCACGTTCAACATCAAGGGCTCCGCGGCGGGCGGCGGCCTCGCGCAGGTGGTGCCGCTCACGGCGCTTTCGCTCGGCCTCACGGGCGACATCGACGCGATCACCAACGCGAACAACCTCGCGATGGTCGCGCTCAACTCGCGCATGCAGCATGAGCGCAACCACGACGACGCCTGGCTCGCCGAACGCGGGCTGAAGCGTCTCGACGTGGACGAGAGCCGCATCCAGTTCCGCTGGGCGATCGACTTCTGCGCGCAGGGTCTGCGCAACATCGAGATCGGCAAGGGCGGCAAGCTCGACGGCTACACGTGCGCGAGC
>CAVEDG010000128.1:0-109 GCA_963614205.1 bacterium
TGCAGGATTTTGTCCATCTTCACGTTCATACGACCTACTCGCTTCTTGACGGGCAGTGCGCGATCAAGCCGCTCGTCAAGCGGGCGCGCAGCTGGGGCATGAAGGCGCT
>CAVEDG010000128.1:167-5666 GCA_963614205.1 bacterium
GCGCAGCTGGGGCATGAAGGCTCTGGCCGTGACCGACCACGGCAACCTCTTCGCGCTCAAGGCGTTCTACGACGAGTGCCGCGCGAAGAAGGGCTACGACGACCTGCCGCCGATCAAGCCCATCCTCGGCTGCGAGGCGTACGTCACCTCCTCGGGCGACTACCGCAGCCGGAACAAGGACGAGCATCGCAACCACCTCATCCTGCTCGCGAAGAACCTTACGGGCTACCACAACCTCGTGCGCCTGCTTTCCGAGGCGTGGATCAACGGCTTCTACGGCAAGCCGCGCATCGACCACGCGCTGCTCGAGAAGCACCACGAAGGGCTTATCTGCTCGAGCGCGTGCATCGCGGGCGAAATCGCGCAGGCGATCGACTCGAGCGACCCCGACGCCGCGGAGAAGACGGCGCGCTGGTACAAGGACGTCTTCGGCGACGACTACTACCTCGAGGTCATGCTGCACCGCTCCACGAAGACGGACATCCCCGGCGTGGCGATCGACGACCATCGCCGCCTCTACGCGCGCCAGGTGGAGGTCGTCAAGGGCGTGACCGCGCTCGGCGCGAAGCTCGGCATCCCCGTGATCGCCACGAACGACGTCCACTTTCTCGACGCGGAGGACGATCCCTCGCACGACATCCTGCTCTGCCTTTCCACGCAGAAGAAGATCTCCGACGACTCGCGCATGATCTACACGGGGCAGGAGTGGTTCAAGGACGGCGACGCGATGGCGGCGCTCTTCCCCGACCATCCCGAGTTCCTCGCGAACACCGTGGCGCTTGCCGAGAAGGTGGAGTCGTATGAGCTCGACTCGCCGCCGATCATGCCGAAGTTCCCCATCCCCGCCTCGTTCGGCACGGAGGAGGACTACGCGAAGACATACGACGAGGCCACGCTGCGCGAGCAGTTCAACACGGCCGACAAGCCCGACAATTTTACGCGCTTGGGCGGCTACGACAAGGTGCTGCGCATCAAGTTCGAGGCCGACTACCTCGCCTCGCTCGTGTGGGCCGGCGTGAAGAAGCGCTGGGGCGACCCCGTGGCGGACGACATCCGCGAGCGCGTGCAGTTCGAGCTCGACACCGTGCGCACGATGGGCTTCCCGGGCTACTTCCTCATCGTGCACGACTACATCTCGGCGGCGCGCGAGATGGGCGTGTGGGTCGGGCCGGGGCGCGGCTCCGCGGCCGGCTCCGCCCTCGCCTACGCGATCGGCATCACGAACGTGGACCCGATCAAGTTCGACCTCCTGTTCGAGCGCTTCCTCAACCCCGACCGCATCTCCATGCCGGATATCGACGTGGACTTCGACGATTCCGGCCGCGGCCGCGTGCTCGACTACGTCACGCGCAAGTACGGCCAGGACCACGTGGCGCACATCGTCACCTTCGGCCAGATGGCCGCCAAGAGCGCGATCAAGGACGTGGGGCGCACGCTCGAGTATCCGCTCGCCGACACGAACAAGCTCGCCGCCTGCGTGCCCGACACGCCGAAGATCACCTTCAAGACGGCGATGAGCCAGAAGACGAAGAACGGCGAGGTGAACGGCGACTACTCGCCCGACCTCGTCGCCGCCTTCCAGAGCGAGTCCGCCTTCCTCGACTCCGCCGGCCACGAGCACACGGTCAAGGAGCTCATGGGCTACGCGGCGCGCCTGGAGGGGTGCATTCGCCAGCCCGGCATCCACGCCTGCGGCATCCTCATCTCGCGCGATCCGCTCATGGATACGCTGCCCGTGATGCCCTCGCCCGGCGAGTCGCTCCTCTGCACGCAGTACGACGGCCACTTCGTGGAGCCCGTGGGCCTGCTGAAGATGGACTTCCTCGGCCTCAAGACGCTGACGGTCGAGAAGGAGTGCGTGGCGCTCATCAAGAAGTTCCGCGGCATCGACCTCGACCCCGACAAGATCCCCGACGACGACGCCGAAACCTACGCGCTCTTCGGGCGCGGCGAGACGACCGGCCTCTTCCAGTTCGAATCGGACGGGATGAAGAAGTACCTCATGGAGCTGCAGCCCGAGCGTCTGCCCGACCTCGTGGCCATGAACGCGCTCTACCGCCCGGGACCGCTCGCCTACATCCCCACCTTCATCGCGCGCAAGCAGGGCCGCGAGCCGATCAAGTACGACCATCCGCTGATGGAAAAGTACCTGAAGGACACGTACGGCGTCACCGTCTACCAGGAACAGGTGATGCTGCTCTCGCGTCTGCTGGGCGGCTTCACGCGGGGCATGTCCGACAAGCTGCGCAAGGCGATGGGCAAGAAGCAGCTCGCCGTGATGGAGGAGCTCAAGGTCAAGTTCGTGGAGGGCTGCCTCGCCAATCCCGAGTTCCGCGTGGACGAGTGGAAGGACGAGAAGAAGGCGCGCGCGCTCATCGACAAGATCTGGGACGACTGGAAGGCGTTTGCGTCGTATGCGTTCAACAAGTCCCACGCCGTGTGCTATGCGTGGGTGGCGTACCAGACCGGCTACATGAAGGCGCACTTCCCGGCCGAGTTCATGTGCGCGCAGATCTCCTCCGAAATCGGCAACTTCGACAAGCTGCCGGGCTTCGTGGCGGAGGCGGACGCGATGGGCCTGGAGGTCAAGCCGCCGGACGTCAACGAGGCGTACGCGCGCTTTTCGCCCGTGGCGGGCGAGCACGCGATCCGCTACGGCCTTGCGGGCGTGAAGGGCGTGGGCGAGGCGGCCGCCGAGGCGATCGTGGCCGAGCGCGAGAAGAACGGACCCTACAAGGGCATGATCGACTTCTGCACGCGCCTGGCGGGCGTGGCGGTGGTGAACAAGCGCGTGCTCGAGAACCTCGTGAAGTGCGGCGCGTTCGATTCGCTCGCCGCGGCCGCGCCGGGCTTCCACCGCGCGCGCTACTTCAACAACGTGGAGTTCGCGATCAAGCGCGCCGCCGTGCGCGGCAAGGAACGCGCCAGCGGCCAGATGGACATGTTCAGCATGCTCGCGCCGGGCGAGGACGAGAGCGACGCCGATCTCGCCGACTGTCCCGCCTGGCCGCTCGCGCAGGGCTTCAAGGACGAGCGCGACCTCTGCGGCATCTACCTCACCGGCCATCCGCTCGGCGCCTACGAGAAGGTGCTCGGCTCGCTTTCCACCTTCAAGCCCGCCGAGCCGCCGGAGATTCCGATGATGGCCGAGGTCAACGCCGAGCGGCCGCTGCGCGTGGCCGTGCGCCTTGCGGGCATGCTCAAGGCGTGCACCGTGCGCATGGGCAAGCCCAAGCCCAAGCGCGAGAAGGGCAAGGACGTGAAGGACGCCTTCGGCAACGTGGTCATGCTGCCGCCGGAACCGTGGGCGATTCTCGTGCTCGACGACGGCGGCGATTCGGAGATGGAGGCGCTGTGCTTCGCCAAGACGTACGCGAAGTACAAGGACTGGCTGCCGGGCGAGGTGGACCGCCCCGTGCTCGTGTGCGGCGAGCTCGGCCATCGCACCGACCGCGACACGCACGAGGAGACGCCCGAACTGCAATTCATCGCCCGTGAAGTCTATCGCCTTTCCGATGGGCTTGGCCGCTTTTCGAAGGCGCTTCACGTGGCGATGTCCTACGAAGACCCGGATCTGGTGCAGAAGGGCGCGGCGCTCAAGGCGCTCGCCCTGCAGTGGCCGGGCAAGGTCAAGGTCGTGATCGACCTTACGTGGGCGAGCGGCGCGCGCGCGGAGATCGAGAGCGGTCTCGCGGGCGTGGAGCTCTCGCCCGAATTCCTCACGGCGCTCAATCGCCTGCAGAAGGGCGGCGCCTATTCGCTCGCGACGGTGAAGGACATCTTCCTGGAGCCGCCCGAGCCCAAGCCGTGGGAGCGCCGCGCGCGCTGAAGGAGGACTGATCATGGGAGAACTTGTGAGTGCGCTTGTCTCGATCGCCTGGAACCTGGCCTATGCGCTGGGGTCCGTGCTCGCGTACGGCGCGGGCGTGTGGGGCGGAGTGGGAACGTGAGCGCTTGGTGCTGAGCGCTTGGTGCTGAGTGCGGAGTGTGGAGAGCAAGGAGAAGAAACATGGAAAAAGGCGAATTGGAAGAGGCGCTGGCGGAGGAGATCCGTTCGCGCGTGTTGGGCGAAGGGTTCATGAAGGTGGTGCAGACCGTGCGGCGGGGCGGCAAGACGTTCCGCATCTCGCTGCGCCCCGTGTCGCTGGGCGGCGAAATGCGCTACCAGGCGGAGATGGTCGACGACGGCCAGGTGCGCGTGAAGAACCTCGACGCGAACGGTGCGGCGGAAGGCCTCGAGGAGATCATCGCGCAGAAGGGCGCGCGCGACCTGCACCTCATGACCGCCACGGGCGACCTGCACGTGCGCGTCACGCGCAAGGGCCACGTGATGGCCTCGCGCAGCGCCGCGATGAACCGCGTGGCCACCGTGCAGCCGCACGACCGCGTGAAGAACACGCCCCTCAACGCCTTCGACGCCGCCGCGCTCCTGCGCGTGACGGGGCTCGCGGACGGCGAAGGGCGCGTGCGCGCCTCCATGCGCGGCAAGTACGACCAGGTCAACGAATTCCTCAAGGTCGTCGGCGAACTCGTGAAGGACGCCGAGAAGGACAAGCCCTTCACCGTGGTGGACTGCGGCTGCGGCAAGGCCTATCTCACGCTCGCGCTCCACGGCTACCTCACGCACGCGCTCGGCTTTGCGGACGTGCGCGTGATCGGCGTCGACCGCCGGGCCGACGTGATCGCCTCCGCCACGGCCATGGCCGACCAGCTCGACCTCGCCGGCAAGGCGACGTTCGTCGAGGCGGATCTCGCCACCTTCGACCTTTCCACCGTTCCACCTTCCCCCTCTTCCACCGTCGACCTCGTCGTCTCGCTGCATGCGTGCGACACGGCGACGGACGAGGCGATCGCGCGCGGCGTGGAGTGGAAGGCGCGCTACATCGTCTCGGCGCCGTGCTGCCAGCACGAGCTGCAGAAGGCGGTGGGCGCGAACGCGGCGTTTGCGGGCGTGCTGCGCTACGGCATTCTGCGCGAGCGCCTGTGCGACATTCTCACCGATGCGTTCCGGGCGATGATCCTGCGCATTCTCGGCTTCAAGACGCAGGTGGTGGAGTTCGTGTCGCCGGACGCGACGGCGCGGAACATCCTGCTGCGCGCGGAGTACGGCGTGAAGCCCGGCCAGGGCGGCACGGTCGCCGAGTACCTGAATCTGCGCGACTACTGGAAGGTGACGCCGTGGCTGGAGACGCGCCTGGCGAAGCTGCTCGAGAAGCATCTCGTGCGCTACGAGTAGGAGGAGACGTCATGCCGATGTACGTGTACGAGGCGAAGGAGCCGGAGACGGGCTGTGCGCAGTGCGCGCGCGGCTTCGAGATCCAGCAGTCGATCAACGACGCGAAGCTTACGGCGTGCCCCGCGTGCGGCGCCGCGATCTACCGCGTGATCCAGGCGCCGGGGCTCGGCCACTCCGAGACCGACTTGCACTACCGCGCCAAGCGCGCCGGCTTCAAGTGCCTCAAGAAGGTGACCAAGGGCGAATACGAGCCGATGTACTAG
>CAVEDG010000129.1:0-5637 GCA_963614205.1 bacterium
AGCAAGAACCGCGAGGGCAAGGTCTTCTACGGCGGCCCGATCGACGGCAAGAACCTGATCGTCGGCTCGGACGAGGTGAAGGAGCCGGTGAAGCTGCGCTACCTTCATTCGCGCCCGTGGTTCGGCGCGCTCTACAACGACGCGAACCTGCCGCTCGGCGCGTTCGCGATCGAGAAGAAGTAAGTCTTCGCCATGTCTGAAGACCAACTTCAACACGCGGATGCGCGGCAGGGCGCGGCTTCGGCCGACGACGCCCTGCTGCGTATTTCCGATCTGCGCAAGTCCTTTGGGAACCTCGAGGTGCTCAAGGGACTTTCCACGACCATCCGGAAGGGCGAGGTCGTCGTGATGATCGGGCCTTCCGGCGGCGGAAAGTCCACGTTTCTGCGGTGCATGAACCTGCTGGAGCAGCCCACGTCGGGCGCGATCGTCTTCGAGGGCGAGGACATCGTGCACGCGAGCGAGGCGGTGAAGAACCGCGTGCGCAGCGAGATGGGCATGGTGTTCCAGCACTTCAACCTCTTCCCGCACCTCACGATTCTTGACAACGTCACGCTCGCGCCGCGCCTCGTGCGCAAGACGCCGCGCGCGGCGGCCGAGGCGAAGGCGCGCGAACTGCTGGCGCGCGTGGGCCTGGCGGACAAGGCCGCCGCCTATCCGCAGCAGCTCTCCGGCGGCCAGAAGCAGCGCGTCGCGATCGTGCGCTCGCTCGCCATGGAGCCGAAGGTGATGCTCTTCGACGAGCCCACGAGCGCGCTCGATCCCGAAATGGTCGGCGAAGTGCTCGACGTGATGAAGGATCTTGCCAAGAACGGCATGACCATGGTCGTCGTCACGCACGAGATGCGCTTCGCGCGCGACGTCGCCACCCGCGTCCTCTTCCTCGAAGGCGGCCACATCGCCGCCGAAGGCACGCCGCAGGACATCTTCGGCCAGCGGCACGACGGCCGCCTCGGCGAATTCCTCGGCAAGGTCCAGGGAACTCTTTGATTTCCCACTCCCCACTCCCAACTACCAACTATCAACTACCAACTACCCACTCCCAACTCCCATGAAAACACTCCTCTGCTGCGCCCTGGCGCTTGTCGGAACACTCGTCCACGCCGGCGACGCGACTCCCGCGGAACCCGCTCCCATTCCCGTCACGGTGTGCGTGACGAACGGCGCCGAAGTCGCCACCAACGTCTACAACCTCGCCGCGCTCGAGGCCAAGGACGACGTGAAGAGCGCGCACGACTTCGTGGACGCCTACGCGGACAACGTGCAGTACGACCGCGACTTCAAGGCGCACGAGGCGCAGGCGCTGAAGACGATCCGCCAGACGAACGGCTTCTTCGGCTCCTGGTGGGCGATCTTCCCGCCGCTGCTCGCGATCGTGCTCGCGCTCGTCACGAAGGAGGTCTACTCCTCGCTCTTCATCGGCATCGTCTCGGGCGGCCTGCTCTACGCCGGCTTCGAGCCCGTGGGTTCGCTCACGCACGTGGTGCAGGATGGCTTCATCAAGGCCGTGGCGGACGCCTACAACATCGGCATCATCTTCTTCCTCGTGCTGCTCGGCGCGCTCGTGGCGATGATGAACAAGACCGGCGCCTCGGCCGCGTTCGGCCGCTGGGCGCAGACGCACATCAAGAGCCGCGTGGGCGCGCAGGTGGCCACGATCGTGCTCGGCATCCTCATCTTCGTGGACGACTACTTCAACTGCCTCACGGTCGGCTCGGTGATGAGCCCCGTCACGAACGCGAAGAAGGTCTCCCGCGCGAAGCTCTCGTACCTCATCGACGCCACGGCCGCGCCGGTGTGCATCATCGCGCCGATCTCCAGCTGGGCGGCCGCCGTGGCCGGCTTTGCGCAGGGCGCGGGCGCGGAGAGCGGCTTCTCGCTCTTCATCAACGCGATCCCCTACAACTTCTACGCGCTGCTCACGATCGTGACGATGTTCTTCTTCGCGCTCGCGCGCTTCGACTTCGGCCCGATGCGCCGCCACGAGGAAGACGTCGCCGCCGGCAAGCCCGACCTCGGCGCCATCGAGCAGGCGACCGAGGTGCTCGCGAAGAACGACCGCGGCCGCGTGATCGACCTCGTGATTCCCGTGCTCGTGCTCATCGTGTGCTGCATGGTCGGCATGATCTACTCGGGCGGCTTCTTCGACGCCTCCAACGCCGACGGCTACCACAACTTCATCTCGGCGTTCTCGAACTCCGACGCCTCCGTGGGCCTCGCGCTCGGCTCGATCGTGGCGCTCGTCTTCGCCGTGGTCTTCTACATCGCCCGCCGCGTGATCTCCTTCCACGACTGCATGAGCGCGTTCCCGGACGGCTTCAAGGCGATGGTGCCCGCGATCATGATCCTCTGCTGCGCCTGGACCCTCAAGGCGATGACCGACTCGCTCGGCGCGAAGATCTTCATCTCCGACCTCATCAACGGGCCGGCCTCCGCGCTCTGGAACTTCCTGCCGGCGATCATCTTCCTGATCGCGATCGTGCTCGCGTTCTCCACGGGCACGAGCTGGGGCACGTTCGGCATCCTCATCCCGATCGTGCTCGCGGCGATTCCGGGCAGCGAGATGACGATCATCGCGGTCTCCGCGTGCATGGCCGGCGCGGTGTGCGGCGACCACTGCTCGCCGATCTCCGACACCACGATCATGGCCTCCGCCGGCGCGCAGTGCGACCACGTGGTGCACGTGAACACGCAGCTGCCGTACGCGATGCTCGTGGCGGCGGTGTCGTTCGTGAGCTACATCGTGGCGGGCTTCGTGCGCACGGCGTGGATCGCGCTGCCGATCGCCATCGCGCTCATGCTCGGCACGCTCTTCGTGATGAAGCTCGCGCTGCCGCGCACGAAGGCCGAGGCCTGATCCGTGGCCGCCGCCGCGCCCAGCACCCCCGCGTCTCGCCGCCCCACGGCCGGCGAGGAAGTGGCGAACGCCGTCACGCACGTGGTGGGTTCGCACCTCGGCGCGGCGATGACGGCCCTGCTCGTGTGGGTGGCCGTGCGCTCGGGCGTGGACGTGGCGTGGAAGGTCGTGGCGGGGTCCGTGTTCGGCGCGTCGATGATCCTGCTCTACTCGGTCTCCTCCGCCTACCACGCCGTCACGTATGCGCCCGCGAAGCACGTGCTGCACAAGATGGACCACATGGCGATCTACTTCCTGATCGCCGGCAGCTACACGCCATTCTGCCTCGTCACGCTGCGGCCCGACCACCCCGGCCTCGCCTGGACGATCTTCGGCGTGGAATGGGGCGCGACGCTGGCGGGCGTGCTCTTCAAGGTGTGGACGACGGGGCGCTTCCGCTACGTCTCCACCTTCGCCTACGTGCTCATGGGCTGGGTGGCGGTGATCGCCATCCTGCCGCTCGCGCGTTCCCTGCACGGCATGGGCACGATGTGGCTCGCGGTGGGCGGCGGACTCTACACGCTCGGGTGCATCTTCTATCTCTGGAAGTCGCTGCCCTACGCGCACATGGTGTGGCACCTCTTCGTGCTCGCCGGATCGATCTGCCATTTCTTCTGCGTGCTGTGGCACGTGATGGCGTAGTCCAAGTCAAGGAGACATGACGTGAAACGACGTGAATTTCTGCGCGGGGCGGCCCTGGCGGCGGCGTCCCTCGCCTTTCCCCGTCTGCGGGCGGCGGCGGTCTCGCCGAACGGCAAGGTGAACATGGCGTTCGTGGGCATCGGCCACCAGGCGCGCTACGACTTCAACATGTTCGCGTACTACCGCGACCTCGTGAACGTGGTCGCGTTCTGCGACGTGCACATGGGCGGCACCCACACGCTCGACGTGCTCAAGGCATACCCCGACGTGCCGCGCTACCAGGACTTCCGCAAGATGTTCGACGAGCACGCGCGCGACATCGACGCCGTGTGCATCGCCACGCCCGACTTCGCCCACTTCCCCGCCGCCATGCTCGCCATGTCGCTCGGCAAGGCCGTCTACTGCGAGAAGCCCATGGGCAACTGCTTCCGCGAGATCGGCCTCATGACCGCCGCGGCCGCGCGCCACAAGGTCGTCACGCAGATGGGCAACCAGGGCCACTCGGACGCGAACTACTGGCAGATGAAGACGCTCGTGGCGAACGGCTACCTGAAGGACGTCACGCGCGTGGACGCCTATATGTGCGCGAACAACCGCCGCTGGTTCAAGTGGAACGGCGCGCTGAAGGAGATGCCGGGCGAAGAGGCGGAGCCGCCGGAGCTCGACTGGGATACATGGCTCTCGCAGCGGCCGTTCCGGCCCTTCAACCACAACTTCATCAACGGCGACTGGCGCTGCTTCTACGAATACGGCACGGGCGCGCTCGGCGACTGGGGCGCGCACCTCTTCGACGCGGCGCACGAGTTCCTGCGCCTCGGCCTGCCCACGCGCATCGAGACCGTGAAGAACGACCGGCGCACGCCCGTCGTCTTCCCGATGGCCTCCACGATCCGCTTCCACTTCCCCGCGCGCGGCGACGGACTGCCCGCCTGCGCGCTCACGTGGCACGACGGCGCCGGCAACTTCCCCGCGCCGGTCGAGAAGGTGACGGCCCGCGGCTGGACGCGCCGGGACTGCGGCGCGGAACTGCACCTGAAGGACGGCCGCGTCTTCGCGCGCGGCAGCCACGGCAGCGCCCTGCAGCTCGTGGCCGGCGGCGATCCGCGCGACCCCGCCGTGAAGACCGCCCTGCACGACTTCCCGCGTGGCAAGAGCGGCCACTACCTCAACTTCCTCAAGGCGGTGAAGGGCGAGGAGCCGGCGAACAGCAGTTTCGCGGTGGCCGGCCCGCTCTCGCAGGTGATGGCGCTCGGCGCACTCGCGCAGCGCCTCGGCGAACCCGCGCTGACGTTCGACCCCGCGAAGGGCGTCTTCGTGGGCAGCGACGCGGCGAACGCGCTGCTCGCCGGCCCGCCCGCGCGGCACGGCTGGGACGAGTTCGCGAAACTGTAGGCTTCTGAAACGACAAGGACGGTTCGACACGATGAGTGCATTGAGTTTCTGGTTTTTCGCGCTGGGCGCGCCGCTGGCGGCCTGGGGTCTCGCCGCGTGCGTGGCGACGAAGGGCATGGCGGCGGCGCTGGTCGCCTTTCCGCGGGCGAAGACGCTTGGCCGCGTCCTCTGCGCGGTCGGCTGGTTCTGGACGGCCTCCGCGTGCGACCGCCTCGGCATCGAGGTGTTCGACAAGTTCCTGAAGGCGTTTCCGGGCGAGCTCTGGATTCTTGCGGTCGTGCTGACCGTGCTCATGTGCTGGTGGATGGAGAATCTGCTGCCCGTGCGCGGCGCAAGCGCGATTCTCATGCTGTTCCCGGGCGAGATGTTCCCGGCGATCCGCCTCTGCGACACGCCGTGGCGGCTCGCGCTCGTGGTGGTCGCCTACGTCTGCGCGATCGCGGGCATGTTCGCGATGTTCTATCCCTGGCGCGTGCGCCAGGCGCTGACGGCGCTGGCGGCGCGCCCGTCGCTCGTGCGCGCCTCTGGCGCGGCGTTCCTCGCCCTCGGCGGCGCCTTCCTCGCCCTCGGCATCGTCTACCTGTAGGAGAAGCGTCACCATGGAGAAGTCCCGCGCATTCACCGGCCTCACCGACGCCGAAGTCGCCGAAAGTCGCGCCGCGCACGGCGCGAACGTCCTCACCCCCGCGAAGCGCGAGTCTGCCTGG
>CAVEDG010000130.1:0-5595 GCA_963614205.1 bacterium
TGGCAAGCTGACGGAGCTGCGCCGCCTTTATGCCACGCGCAACAAGCTCACGGCCGTGCCCGAATTCCTGAAGACGTGCGCGCGGTTGGAGGACGTCACGCTCGACCACAACCCGATCGACGCCGTGCCCGCATGGCTCACCACGCTGCCCGCGCTGCGCAACGTCTCGTTCAACGGCTGCCGCATCGCGAAGCTGCCGGAGGATCTCTCGGGCTGGAAGCGCCTCGCTTCGCTCTCGCTTTCGGGCTGTCCCATTCCCGCCGTGGAGATGAAGCGCATCCGCGCGGCGCTGGGCGACGACGTGGCCGTGACGTTCTAGCGAACCCATGCGCGCACAGGATCGTCTGAAGGATCTCGCCGAGGCGCCCGTTGGGCGTCTCGTCGTTCGTTTCTCGTGGCCCGCGCTCGTGGCGATGACGCTCAACGCGCTCTACGCGATCGTCGACCGCGTCTACATCGGGCACGGGTGCGGCGCGGCCGCGATGGCGGGGCTCACGCTCGCGTTCCCGATCATGATGGTGTTCGGGGCGTTCGGCGTGCTGATTGGCGCGGGGCACGCGGCCCTGCTCTCGATCAAGCTCGGCGAAGGCGACCGCGTGGCGTGCGAGAAGATCCTCGGCCAGCTCGTGGCGCTCAAGCTCGCGTTCGCCGTCACGCTGCCGCCGCTTGTGTTCGTGTTCCTCGATCCGATCCTGCGCTGGACGGGCGGCGGCGGCGTCACGCCCGAGGCGCTGGAGCAGGCGAAGATCTATCTGCGCATCGTGCTGCTTGCGCACGTGTTCTCGCACATCGCCTACGGGCTTTCCGGCTCCATGCGCAGCGAGGGCGCGGTCGTGTCGTCCATGATGTGCATGGTGGCGGGCTTCGTGACGAACCTCGTGCTCGACCCGGTCTTCATCTTCGGCTTCGGCATGGGCGTGGCGGGCGCGGGCTGGGCGACGGTGGCCGCGATGGTCCTTTCGTGCGCGCTGGCGCTCGCCTACTATCGGCCCGGACACAGCGCGGTGCGTCTGCGCCTGCGCCGCATCTGGATCTATCGCGCCTATCTGTGGCGGACGCTGGGCATTGGCCTTTCGCCCGCGCTGCAGCAGCTGATGGGCAGTCTCATCAACGTGTCGATGCAGATCGCGTTCGCGAAGTGGGCGCCCAGCCGCGCGGCCGCCACGCTGCAGATCGCCTCGCTGGGCATCTACCAGATGGTGATGATGCTGTGCGCGATGCCGATCTTCGGCGTGCAGCATGGGCTCGCGCCGATCATCGGCTACTGCTGGGGCGCGCGCCGCTACCCGCGCGTGCGCCGCACGCTCGTGGTCGGCCTCGCGGCCACGACCGCGTGCTGCATCGCCGCCACGCTCGCGCAGGTGGGCGGCGCCGCGCCGCTCGCGCGTCTCTTCACGGACGGCGCCGACCGCGCGTTCCTCGCGCTCGTGACGGGCGACCTGCGCCTCTCGAACTGCATGCTCTGGTGCATTGGCCTCAACGTGGTGGCGACCACGTACTTCCAGTCCATCGGCCACCCCTGGACGGCGACGCTGCTCTCGCTGCTGCGTCAGGGCATCTGCATGCTGCCGTGCATCTGGATTCTGCCCTATTTCTTCGACGATCACGCCTTCGCGATCTGGCTGGCGCTGCCGGTCTCCGACGTGCTCGCCTTCTTCGCGACGATGCCGCCGTTCTTCGCGCACATGCGCTTCCTCGGCCGGTTCGGCGCGCGCGGCGGCGGCGCGAAGAAGTCGTAGAACTGGTACCACTGCGTCGGAAAGGCGCGCGTTTCCTCCTCCAGGAAGGCGGCGTACTGCGCGAGCGTCTCCGCGAGCGGCGCGCGCGGCGCGGCGCAGGCGCGGAGGTGGCAGGCGTAGGCGTTCCAGCCCGTGCGCACGCACGTCACGAAGAACACCGGGCAGTCCATCAGCCGCGCGAAGGCGAAGACGCCCTTCGGCCACGCGCACGGCCGGCCGAGGAACGGATGCTCCAGCGTCTGCCCCGAGCCCGCGCTCACGCGGTCGCCCGCCATGAGCACGAGCTCGCCGCGGGCGATCGCCTCCTGCATGCGCACCGCCGTCTCCACGCCGATCTCCTCCACGGCGTGCAGCGTGAGGCGCGACGTGTCGAGATGGCGCAGAAAGAGCCGCGTGAAGAGGGCGTCGTGCCCCAGCTGCTGAAAGGCGTGGACGTGCGGCGCCTCACCGGCGGCGAGGGCGGGCAGCACCTCGATCGTGCCGAGATGGGCCGAGATGAGGAATGCGCCCCGATGCGCGGCCACGAGCGCCTGGAACGCGCGCGCGTCCGCGTCGTCGCGCACGGTCATCGCGGGCAGATGCGCGCGGCGCGTGCAGGCGTCCGTCTTGTCCGCCAGCGACCAGGCGAAGCCCAGCAGGTGGCGGAAGAGAGGTGGATGGCGAACGCCGAGCAGCGCGTAGTAGCGGCGCAGGGCGCGTTTCGCGGGCGTGGCGAAAAGGAAGATGCACGCCGTCACGGGCACGAGCGCGAGCTTGAGCGCGGTCTTGCCCAGCGCCACGTAGAGCCACCAGAGCAGCTGCAGGCGCCACCGCCCCGCGCTCTGCTCGCGCTGCGCATGCCAGGCCGAACTCATCACGCGCGTGCTCGTTCCACTGACCTCCGCGTGGCGCTTCGGCGGGAACACCTCGAACGAGACGCTCGGCGCGTCCGTCGCGACACTCTCTGAAATCTTCATCTGATTCTCTTTTCCGCAGCCGAAGATTATACCAAAAATTTCCACCCCGCCCCTAACGCCCTCACCCCCCAGGCGAAGCCGCGTTACGCTTGACCTGCGTAGAACATTTGGGTATACTCATGGATTGTCAAACTTGTACAAGGAGTGTTCATGCAAAATCAGGAAGTCTACGACGAATTGGTCGCCAAGTTCGAGAAGCTCTACGGCGTGAAGCCGGCGGCGGTGGCGTATGCCCCGGGCCGCATTGAGGTGCTCGGCAACCACACCGACTACAACGAGGGCTTCGTCTTCTCGGCGGCCATCGACAAGGGCACGTTCTTCGCGGTCGTTCCCACGAACGACACCACGTGCGCGCTCACCGCGGGCGACCTCATGGAGACGGCCACGTTCGACATCAACGACGTGAAGCCCGCCACGGAGATGACGTGGCAGAACTACGTCACGGGCACGTTCAACTGGCTCTTCGACGGCGCGCCCGCCAAGGCCGGCCATGGCTGGAAGGGCATGTTCCTCGGCAACATCCCGCTCGGCGCCGGGCTCTCCTCGTCCGCCGCGCTCGAGATGTGCACGGCGCTCGCCCTGTGCAGGATCTACGGCCTCGAGAAGGACAAGACCACGCTCGCGAAGGTCGGCCAGAAGGCGGAGCACACGTTCGCCGGCTGCCCGTGCGGCCTGCTCGACCAGGCCTCCTCGCTCTACGGCAAGGAAGGCGGCCTCGTGAAGAGCGATTTCCGCACGTGCGCGTTCGAGAACGTGGACCTCGGCCCCACGGTCGCGTTCATGATGGTGAAGTCGAACGCGAAGCACGCGCTTGTGGACGGCGCCTACGCGAGCCGTCGCCAGGCGTGCGAGGACGCGGCGAAGTACTTCGCGGGCGTGCTCAAGCACCCGGTCACGCATCTGCGCGACGTGTCGTGCGCCGAATGGATCCTCTACCGCGGCGGCCTGCCCGAGACCACGGCCAAGCGCGCGATCCACCCGATCGGCGAAGACGAGCGCGTGCTGCGCGGCGCCGAGCTGCTGGAGAAGGGCGACCTCGCCGGCTTCGGCGCGCTCATGTTCGATTCGCACGAGTCGAGCCGCAACTGGTTCGAGAATTCCTGCGAGGAACTCGACACGATCGTGGACGCCGCCAAGGCCATCCCCGAAGTGCTCGGCGCGCGCCTCTCCGGCGGCGGATTCGGCGGCAGCTGCTGCCTGCTCGTCAAGCCCGAGGCGGCGGAGAAGATCGCCGCCGCGATCACGGCCGCCTACAAGACCGTCTACGGCGACGAACCCACCTGCGCGCTGATCAAGCCGAGCGCGGGAGCGCGGCTGGTGTGAGTTAAAAGTTAAAAATTAAAAATTAAAAGTTAAAAGTTAAAAGTTAAAAGTTAAAAGGTAAAAGGTAAAAGTTAAAGGTCAAGTTAAAGGTTGAGAGTTCAGAGTTTTAAAAGTTAAAAGTCAGGAAAAGAAAATGTCTGAAATTTCAGTTGAAAAGTCTTCGAAGGGGAACGTGCTCGCGATTGGCGTGTGCTTCGCCCTGTTCTTCATGATCGCGTTTGTGACGAACTTCGCCGGCGCGATGGGCCCGATTCTCAAGAACCAGTTCGGCGCCTCCAACATGGCGTCGCAGTTCGGCTCGGCGGCGAACTTCTTCGCCTACTTCTTCATGGGCATCCCGGGCGGGCTGATCCTGAAGCGCAAGGGCTACAAGTTCACGTCGCTGCTCGCGGCGGCGGTGGGCTTCCTCGGCGTGGGCGTGCAGCTCGCGGCGGCGTACTGCGGCAAGGAGAGCGCGTTCACGGTCTACGTGGCGGGCGCGTTCATCGCGGGCTTCTCGATGTGCCTGCTGAACCTCGTGGTCAATCCGCTGCTGAACACGCTCGGCGGCGAGGGCAACAAGGGCAACCAGCTCGTGCAGTTCGGCTGCTCGCTCAACTCGATCGGCGCCACGCTCTCCCCGATGATCCTCGGCTGGCTCGTGGGCGGCGAGGTCTCGAAGGCGCACGTGGGCCAGGCGGTGCCGGCGCTCGTGATCGCGATGGCGATCTTCGCGGTGGCCTTCCTCGTGATCTCGTTCTCGAAGATCCCCGAGCCGCACATGGAGACGGCCGCGGAGCGCGCCAACCGCACGTCCGTGATCGCCGACCTCCTCGCCACGCTCAAGTTCCGCCACTTCACGCTCGGCGCAATCGCGATCTTCACGTACATCGTGATCGAAAGCGGCATCCCGAACATGGCCATGCTCTACATGACGGCGGAGAAGATCGGCGAGGTCAAGAACCCCGCGTACGTGGGCTCGGTCGTGGCCGGCAGCGTGTGCGGCGCCTACTGGTTCTGCATGATGATCGGGCGTCTCGTGGGCGGCCTGATCGGCGGCAAGGTCTCCTCGCGCGTGCAGATCACCTTCTGCGCGACGATGGGCATCGTGTGCATGATCGCGGCGATGTTCCTGCCGGTGCAGATGGTCACGGTGTTTGGCAAGCAGTTCCCGCTCGCGATGTGCGCGATGGTGCTCGCCGGCCTGTGCACGTCCGTGATGTGGGGCGGCATCTTCAACATGGCCGCCGAAGGCCTCGGCAAGTACGTGCCGATGGGCTCGGGCATCTTCATGGCCATGGTCGTGGGCGGCCTGCTGCTGCCGATCCAGGGCTTCGTGGCGGACAAGGTCGGCATCCTGAACAGCTACTGGATGACGGTCGCCCTCTTCGCCTACGTGCTCTTCTACGCGCTGATCGGCTCGCGCGTCTCCAAGCGCGCGAACTGACGCTCGCCTGACACGGCGTTTCCCATTCGCCGGCGACACCTGTCGCCGGCGAATTGTTTGAGGGGGTATCGGATGAAGATTTCAGAGATTGTCGCGACGGACGCGCCGAGCGTCTCGTTCGAGGTGTTTCCGCCGAAGCGCCGCGCGGCGG
>CAVEDG010000131.1:0-5592 GCA_963614205.1 bacterium
GCGGAGTACGTGATTTGAGCGGAGGAACGGACCGAGCATGAAGATCGCGGTTGGACTTTCCGGTGGCGTCGATTCGAGCGTGGCCGCGCTGCTCCTGAAGGAGCGGGGCCACGACGTGGTCGGCGTGACGATGAAGCTCTGGAGCGGCGCGTATCGCGGCGGCGCGCGCGATGCGTGCTACGGGCCGGGCGAGGCGGACGACATCGACCGCGCGCGCGACCTCGCCCACGCCCTCGGCATCGGCTATCACGTGTTCGACTGTTCCGCCGCCTACGAGCGCGCGATCGTGGGCTATTTCCGCGAGACGTCGATCGCGGGGCGCACGCCGAATCCGTGCGTGATGTGCAACGCGGCGATGAAGTTCGGCCTGCTGCCGCAGCTCGCGCGCGACGGCGGCGTGGCGTTCGACCGCTTCGCCACGGGCCACTACGCGCGCATCGTGCGCGTGGCGGGGCGCTGGGCCGTGCGCCGCGCGGCCGACGAAAAGAAGGACCAGAGCTACTTCCTCTACCGCCTCGCGCAGGAGCAGCTCGCGCAGACGCTCTTTCCGCTTGGCGCGCTCACGAAGGTGGAGGTGCGCCGCCTCGCCGCCGCCGCCGGGCTCGTGACGGCCGACACGGCCGACTCGCAGGATTTCTACTCCGGCGACAAGGCCGAGCTCATCGGCGCCGCGCCGCGCACGGGAGAGATCGTGGATCTCGCGGGGCGCGTGCTCGGCGCGCACGAGGGCTACTGGAACTTCACCGTGGGCCAGCGCAAGGGGCTCGGCGTCTACGGCCCGGATCCGCTCTACGTGATCCGCCTCGACGCCTGCCACAACCGCGTGGTCGTGGGGAAACGCGCGGAGGCCTACACGCGCGCGTTCCGGGTCGAGGACGAAAAGGGCATGGCAACGGCGCCCGGCGCGCCGCTCGCGCGCGCCTGGGTGAAGGTGCGCTCCACGGGCGCACCGCTCGGGCCGGTCGCGCTTGCGGACGGCACGTGCACCTATCTGGGCGAAGGCGAAGGACTCTTCGGCGTGGCGCCGGGGCAGTCCGCCGTCTTCTACGACGACAACGGCGTCATTTTACGTGGAGGAGTCATCGCATGACACTGCAGGAGGAAATCCGCGCACTCGCGGCGGCGCGCAAGGCCGTCATCCTTGCCCACAACTACACGCGCGGCGAAGTCCAGGACGTCGCCGACTACACGGGCGACTCGCTCGAGCTCGCGCGCCGGGCGGCGACCGTGGAGGCGGACGTGATCGTGTTCTGCGGCGTCTACTTCATGGCGGAGACCGCGGCGATTCTCAATCCCGGCAAGACCGTGCTCATTCCGGAGCCGTCTGCGGGATGCCCGATGGCGGACATGATCACGGGCGAGCAGGTGCGCGCGCTCAAGGCGCAGCATCCGGGCGCGAAGGCCGTGTGCTACGTGAACTCCACGGCCGAGGTGAAGGCCGCGTGCGACATGTGCGTGACGAGCGGAAACGCCGAGCGCGTGATGCGCACGTTCGGGCCGGACGAGGAGATCCTCTTCGTGCCCGACCAGCATCTGGGCGGACACATCGCGGATCTGCTCGGCCGGCGCTACGTGCTGTGGCCGGGCTACTGCCCCACGCACCAGATGATCACGGTGGCGGGCATCGCGGCGGCGCGCGCGGCGCATCCGGGCGCGCCCGTGCTCGTGCATCCCGAGTGTCCGAAGGACGTGCGCGCGGCGGCCGACCACGCGCTCTCCACGGGCGGCATGTGCGCCTTTGCGCGCACGAGCGACGCGCGCGAGATCATCGTGGGCACCGAGACGGGCATCCTGCACCGGTTGCGCAAGGAGAACCCAGACAAGGTCTTCCATCCCGTGGCCGAGCGCATGGTGTGCCCGAACATGAAGAAGACGACGCTCGAGAACCTCGCCGCCTGTCTGCGCGAGATGAAGAACGTCGTCACCGTGCCCGAGCCCATCGCCACGCGCGCGCGGCACACGGTGGAGGCCATGCTCGCCATCCCGTAACGGAGCGTTCGCACGATGGAGTCCTCCGAGACAGCGGGCCTTTTCGCCGGACTTTCCGCGAGCGACGTCGAGGCGCTGACGCTGCGCCTCAACGGCGTGCGGAAGACGTATCGCCGGGGCGAGACGGTGGTGCACGCGGGGCTGAAGGCCGAACGTCTCATGCTCGTGCAGAGGGGGCGTCTGCGCGTCTACGAGAACACGGGCGAGGAGCGCGCCGTGCTCGTGCGCGAGATCGGGCCGGGCGAGGCGCTGGGGCTCTGGATCCTGTACGTGCCGGACGTGACGTGCTGGCCGGGCTCGGTCGAGGCGGTGGAGGAGAGCGCGCTCCTGTCGCTCGATCTGGCGCGCGCGCGAACGCTCTTCGCGGAGGGCGGCGCCGTGGCGGCGCGTTTGGCGGACAACGCGGCGCGGCTGCTCTCGCGCGAGCTCTTCGCGATGTGGCGCAAGATCTCGGTGATGGACGCCGCCACGATCGAGGCGCGCGTGCGCATCTATCTCACCACGCTCGACAACGAGTCGGGCAACACGGGCACGGTCGTCGCGCCGCTCAACCGCGCGCGCATGGCCGAGTACTTCGGCGTCTCGCGTCCCTCGCTCTCGCGCACGCTCTGCCAGATGCGCGACCGCGGGCTGCTCGCGTGGCGACGCAATGTGTTCGAGATTAAATATTAAAAGTTAAAAGTTAAAAGTTAAAAGTTAGAAGTTAGAAGTTAAAAGTTAAAAGCGAGAAGTTAGAAGTTAAAAGTTAAAAGCGAGAAGTTAGGAATTAAAGTTGGAGGTTAGAAGATGAAACTGCAGTTCTTTGGCGCGGCGCAGACGACGACGGGGTCGCTGCATCTGCTGGAGGCGAACGGGGCGAAGGTCGTGCTCGACTGCGGCCTCTTCCAGGGCCACCGCAAGGAGGCGTTCGAGAAGAACCGCCACCTGCCCTTCGATCCCGCCACGATTCACGCGGCCGTGCTCTCGCACGCGCACATCGACCACTCCGGCAATCTGCCGCAGCTCGTGCGCCACGGCTTCCGCGGCAAGGTCTACGCGCGCGAGGCCACGGTGGATCTCTGCGACGTGATGCTGCGCGACTCGTGCTTCCTGCAGCGGCGCGACCTCGAATACGTCAACAAGAAGCGCCGCGCCCAGGGCAAGCACCTCTTCGAGCCGCTCTACGAGCAGGCGGACGTGGACGCGCTCATGCGCCTCATGGCGCCCGTGCCCCTGCACCAGGCGCGCCGCATCGCGCCCGGCGTCACGCTCACCCTCTACAACGCCGGCCACATCCTCGGCTCCGCCCAGGCGCAGCTCGACGTGGAGGAGAACGGCCGCCGCCGCCGCATCCTCTTCACGGGCGACCTCGGCCAGCCCAACCAGCCCATCCTGCGCCACTACGAATATCCGCAGGGCGCGGACGTCGTGATGATCGAATCCACCTACGCCGACCGCGTGCATCCGTCGTCGGAGGACGTGGAGGGCCGTCTCAAGGGCTACATCGACGACATCGTGCAGCAGCGCTCGAAGCTCATCATCCCCGCCTTCTCGGTAGGCCGCACGCAGCAGATCCTCTACTACCTCAACCGTCTGCTCGCCGCCAAGCGCATCCATCCCATTCCCGTCTACATCGATTCGCCCCTGTCGCAGAAGGCCACGAAGATCTACGAGAAGCACCGCGAAGTCTACAACGACGACGCCTGCGACCTGCTCAACCAGGGCGTGAATCCGCTCTCGTTCCCCGGCATCACGTTCATCGAGACGCCGGAGCAGTCGATGGCGCTCAACACGCTGCGCGGGCCGATGATCATCATCGCGGCGAGCGGCATGTGCGAAGGCGGCCGCGTGGTGCACCACCTCAAGGCCGCGGTCTCCGACCCGCGCAACATCGTGCTCATCGTCGGCTTCCAGGCGGAGCACACGCTCGGCCGCCGGCTCGTGGACTACGTGGACCCCGTGCGCATCCTCGGCGAGGAACTGCCGCTGCGCGCCCGCGTGCAGACGATCAACGCCCTCTCCGCGCACGCGGACCGCAACGGCCTCATGGACTGGTTCGACCACGTGAAGGCGGGCGTGCGCCAGGCGTTCGCCGTGCACGGCGAACCCGAAAAGGTCGCCGCGATGGTCGACCTTCTCCACGCCCACGGCTGCGCCAACGCCGTCGCCCCCGTGCCCGGCCAGATCTTCGAACTGTAGCTTCGTCACGTTCAACAGAACTCTCAAAACGATGAAAACGCAATCCAGCAACATGGTCATCGCCCAGTCGGGCGGGCCTTCGATGGTCATCAACCAATCGCTCGTGGGGGCGGTGCTCGCCGCGCGCGCGGCCAACGTGGGCGCGCGGATCGGCAGGATCCTCGGCGCGCGCCACGGCATCGCCGGCATTCTCGGCCGCGACTACGTGGATCTGCGCAAGGTCGACGAGGCCAAGCTGCGCGCGATCGCGGAAACGCCCAGCTCCGCGCTGGGCTCCTGCCGCCTCAAGCCCACGGCCGACGACTGCCGCACAATCTTCGAGGAATTCAAGCGTCTCAAGGTCGGCTTCTTCTTCTACATCGGCGGCAACGACTCCGCCGACGCCGCGCGCATCGTCGCGGACGAGGCGGAGAAGGACGGCTATCCGCTCGTCGTCTACCACATCCCCAAGACGATCGACAACGACCTGCGCAGCTGCGACCACACGCCGGGCTTCGCCTCCGCCGCGCGTTTCGTGGCGAGCGCCATCAAGGGCGACGACCTCGACAACCGCGCGCTCGGCGGCGTGAAGATCGACATCGTGATGGGGCGCGACGCGGGCTTCCTCACGGCCGCCTCCGCGCTCGCCCGCGCGCACAAGGGCGACGGGCCGCACCTCATCTATTTGCCCGAACGTCCGTTCTCGCTCGACGGTTTCGTGGCGGACGTGCAGGACGCGATGGCGAAGCACGGCCGCTGCGTGGTGGCCGTTTCGGAAGGCATCCGCGACGAGACGGGCGCCTCGATCGGCGCGCGCTTCGCGGGCGGCGAGAAGGACAGCCACGGCAACGTGCAGATGAGCGGCACGGGCGCGCTCGGCGACTATCTCGCCAAGTACCTGCGCGAACACGCGGGCGTGAAGCGCGTGCGCGCCGACACCTTCGGCTATCTGCAGCGCTCCTTCCCCGGCATCGCCTCGAAGGTGGATTCCCGGGAGGCGCGCGCCGCCGGCGCCGCCGCCGTGAAGGCCGCGCTCGCCGGCCGTCTCGCCAAGGGCACCATCGCGATCGTGCGCCGGCCCGGCAAGGACTACCGCGTCGCGTTCGAGCCGCAGCCCATCGCCAACGCCGCCAAGGAAACGCGCAGCGTGCCCGACGCCTTCATCGCGCCGAACGGCCACGACGTCACCACGGCGTTCCTCGACTACGCGCGCCCGCTCGTCGGCGACCTCCCCCACTGCGAGATCCTGTAGATGGTGCGGTGGTCGGTGTCGGGATTATGGTATACTGGTGTCATGAAACTTGACACGAGACTGTTTGGTTCTTGCGGGCCGCTGCGTTTTTGCGGCCGTCTTCTGGGCACGGCGCTGTTGACCGCTTCGGCGGCGATGGCGTCCTTTGCGGGCGATCCGACGCCGGGCGAGCAGGCGCGCGCGCGGCTTCTGGA
>CAVEDG010000132.1:0-5555 GCA_963614205.1 bacterium
CCATGACACGGTTCCAACAGATGCTGGCGTGGCTGGAACGCCGCCGCGACCTGGACGAGATCAAGCTCGTCTCGGGCGTGCGCGGCTGTGGCAAGACGCATCTGCTCGACGCCTACGCCGCGCGTCTCACCCACGCCGGCGTGCCCTCGAACCACATTCTGCGCATCAGCCTCTCGCAGCCCAGCGGCTCCGCCATCCGCACGCCCGACGAGCTCGTGGCGCGCGTGCGGAACCACATGGCCGACGACCGCCGCACCTACCTGCTGCTCGACGAGGTGGGCGACCTGCCCGGCGTGGGCCGCGCCCTCGACGAGCTCTTCGCGCTCAAGCGCCACGACATCGTGGCCACCTGCTCCAACCGGCGGCCCTTCGCCGAAGACGCCCTCTCCAGCCTCTGCTCCCGCGTGGAGATGACCGTGCCCGCATTCGCCGAGCTGCCCTTCCGCGACGGCATGACCTTCGAGCGCCGCCTCGCGAGCCGCCTCCGCTACAGCGCGCTGCCCTACACCTTCCAGCTGCGCGAGGCGCCCCACGCCGTCGACGTCTACCTTCTCGGCCTCTGGAACACGATCCTCGTGAAGGACGTTCTCACGTGCAACCGCATGACCGACGTGCGCCTCGTGGAATGCCTGCTCGAACGCCTCTACGACCACCTCGGCGAGGTGGAGTCGCTGCGCCGCATCAGCGCCGACATCACCTTCGAGGGCCTGGACGTCGCCCCGAACACCGTGCTCTCCTACGTGACGTCGTTCGACGACTCCCTGCTCATGCGCCGCGTGCCGAAGTTCGACGCCTTCCTCGGCGAGACCTCGCGCAGCGGCTACCGCTTCTACCTCGCGGATCCCGCCCTCGGCCGCGCCCGCTTCGGCGGCTTCCCCGTCGAGCCCCTGAGCGTGCTGAGAAACCTCATCTACCTCGAGCTGCTGGGCCGCGTCGTCGAAGAGGGCGGCGCCGTCTACTGCGGCCGCTACGACGGCGAGGACTTCGACTTCGTCTCCGTGGTGCGCCGCCGCTGCCACTGCTGGCAGCTCGCGCCCGAGACGCCGGGCGGCCGCATTCCCGCCGCCATCACCGCGCCCTTCCGGCGCATTCCCGCCGAGATTCCCCGCACGGTCATCACCTACGGCGCGCTTCCCGACAATCCCGTGCCCGGCGTCGAGTACGTCACGCTCGCGGATTTTCTCCTTCCTTCCACAACCCCCTGAGTCATCGCCATGCGCTATCTCCTCATTCTCGTCGGCGCGGTTCTCGTCAACAACTTCGTGCTGAACCGCTTCCTGGGCTGCTGCCCGTTCCTGGGCGTCTCGAAGAAGACCGAGACGGCGCTGGGGATGTCCGCCGCCGTGCTCTTCGTGATGACGATCGCCTCGGCGGTGACGTGGGCGCTGGACCACTGCGTGCTCGCGCCGCTGGGGCTGGGCTACATCCACACGCTCGCGTTCATCCTCGTGATCGCCGCGCTCGTGCAGTTCATCGACATCGCGATGAAGCGCTTCGCGCCCGCGCTCCATGCGGCGCTGGGCATCTTCCTGCCGCTCATCACCACGAACTGCGCCGTGCTCGGCGTGGCCGAGATCAACTACAAGAACGGCACGCCCTTCTTCGAGAGCGTGTTCTTCTCCGCCGCCGCCGCGCTGGGCTTCGGTTTCGCGCTCGTGCTCTTCTCGGGCATCCGCGAGCGTCTCGCCCAGGCGGATCCGCCGCTCTGCTTCCGCGGCGTGCCCCTCGCCCTCGTCACCGCCGGGCTGCTCTCCCTCGCCTTCATGGGCTTCGGCGGCCTCGTGAAGACGCCCTACTGAGGCGACGCGCCATGATCCGCATCCGCGCCCTTCTCCCGCTGCTTCTGCCCCTTGCCGCGCCGGCGGCGCTGCCGCCGTTTACGACGGCGGATGCGCGGCTCGCCTACGACACGGCGGCCGGGCTCGTGCGCGCCTGCACGCCGCGCGTGTCGGGCACGCCGGAGGCCGTGCGCGCGGCCGCGTGGCTTCGCGCGCGCGTGGGCGCCGGCGCCTCGGTCGATCTCTTCCGCGCGAACATCTACGACACGACCCACGACTTCGCGAACGTGCTCCTGGAGATCCCGGCGCGCGACCCCGCCGCGCCGTGGGTCATTCTGCTGTCGCACTTCGACACCGCGCCGAACATCAAGCCCCGCTTCGAAGGCGCCAACGACGGCGCCTCCACAAGTGGCCTGCTCGTGGCGCTGGCGCACCTGCTGCGCCGCGCCCCCGAGAAACCGCGCTTCAACCTGCTGCTCGCCTGGCTCGACGGCGAGGAGTGCCGCATCGCCTACATGCCGCGCGACGGCTTCCAGGGCTCGAAGCGCCTGCTGGAGCAGACGCGCCGGCAGAAGCGCGCGGTGAAGGCCGTGATCTGCCTCGACATGCTCGGCGACCGCGACCTCAACATCGAGCTGCCCGCCAACTCCACGCCGGCCCTGCGCGACGCCACGCTGCGCGCCGCCGCCGCCGCCGGGCTTTCCGACCGCGTGACGCGCAACGACGCGATCCTCGTCAAGGACGACCACTCGGCGTTCTACGACGCCGGCTATCCCGCGATCGACCTCATCGACTTCGACTACGGCTCCGCCCGCGGCAAAAACGACTACTGGCACACCTCCGCCGATTCGCTCGACAAGATCTCGGCGGAAAGCCTCCACGCCGCCGGCCGCCTCGTCGTCGCCCTGCTCGGAGAATTGTCGGCGGTGCGGGATTGTGGTAAACTATCTGCCCTTCTGAACGGATCGGAAGACGACAATGGAAAACGACGAAGTGAAGACGCATCCGCAGATTGACGCGGATTGCTGCAAGGGATGCGGCCGCTGCGTGGCCGCGTGTCCGCGCCACTGCCTGGAGATGCAGACGGCGACGCTGAACCGGCTGGGCGTAAAGCCCGTCGGCTACACGGGGGAGGGGTGCATCGGCTGCGCGATGTGCTTCTACAACTGCCCGGAACCCTACGCGATCAAGGTGGTGAAGGCATGACGAAGTTCGTGAAAAGCAACGAGGCCGTGGTGATGGGCGCGCTCTATGCGGGCTGCGAGCTCTACTTCGGCTATCCGATCACGCCGGCGAGCGAAATCGCGCATGGCGCGGCCAAGTGGTTTCCGATGCTCGGGCGCACGTTCGTGCAGGCCGAGTGCGAGACGGCCTCGGTGAACATGATGTTCGGCGCGGCGGCGGCGGGGCGCCTGTGCATGACCGCCACGTCCGGCCCGGGCTTCTCGCTCATGCAGGAAGGCCTCAGCTATCTCGCCGGCGCGGAACTGCCGGCGGTGGTGGTGGACGTCAACCGCGCCGGTCCCGGCCTCGGCAACGTCTACCCCGAACAGAGCGACTACACGCCCGCCGTCAAGGGCGGCGGCCACGGCAACTACCAGACCTTCACCTACGCGCCCGCGAGCGCGCAGGAGATGTGCGACCTCACGATCAAGGCCTTCCACATGGCCGCGAAGTGGCGCACGCCCGCCGTCGTGTTCGCGGACGGCCTGCAGGGCCAGATGATGGAGACGGTGCGTCTGCCGGAGGCGGAGTGCCCGCCGCCCGACTTCGGCGCCTGGGCCGCGCAGGGCGAGGCCCGCACGCGCGAAAACCTCGTGAAGTCCATCTTCCTCGACGCCGCGGCGCAGGAGGTCTTCAACGAGCATCTGCAGCGCAAGTACGAGGACATGCAGGCGGACGCCGAGGCGGAGACGTATCTCGCGGACGACGCGGATCTCGTGATCTGCGCGTTCGGCATCGCGAGCCGCATTGCGCGCACCACGGCGGAGGCGTGCCGGAAGAAGGGCCTCAAGGTCGGCTGCTTCCGGCCGATCTCGCTCAATCCGTTCCCGCGCGCGCAGCTGGCGGCGGCGGCGAAGGGCCGGCGCGTGATGGCGCTCGAGCTCGACGCGGGGCAGTTCGCCGACGACGTGCGCCTGCAGCTCGCCAAGAGCGGGCTCGGCGCCGAGGCGGCGAGCGTGATGATGGTGCATCGCATGGGCGGCCAGGTCGTCTCGGTGGACGACGCGGTGAAGGCGGCCCGCATGATTCTGGGAAAGTAGGAAGAAGCCATGAAGGTCATTGAACAGAAAGGCATGTACCCCAAGTTCCCGCGCAGCGGGAAGGAGACGCGCGTCACCCACTACTGCCCGGGCTGCGGGCACGGCATCGTGAACAAGCTCATCGCCGAGTGCTGCGCCGAAATGGGGCTGCAGGACGAGACGATCTTCGTGGATCCCGTCGGCTGCGGCGTGTTCACGTACTACTACTGGGACGCCGCGCACGTCTCGGCCGCCCACGGGCGCGCCTCGGCCGTGGCCACGGGCGTGAGCCGCGCGCGGCCGAACGCCGTCACGATCGCCTACCAGGGCGACGGCGACCTCGGCGCGATCGGCTTCAACAACGCCTTCCAGGCCGCGTCGCGCGGCGAGCATTTCGCGTGCATCTTCATCAACAACTCGCTCTACGGCATGACGGGCGGCCAGATGGCGCCCACCACGCTCGAGGGCGAGAAGACGACCACCACGCCGTTCGGGCGCGACCCCGCCATGACGGGCCACCCGCTCCACGTGTGCGAGGTGTTCAACCAGCTGCAGGCGCCCGTCTACATCGCGCGCACGAGCGTGGCCGACACGAAGCGCATCCTGCAGACGAAGCAGGCGATCCGCCGCGTGTTCGAGCTGCAGAAGGCGCACGCCGGCTACTGCGTGCTCGAAATCCTCGCGCCGTGCCCCACGAACTTCCGCCTCGACCCGCTCAAGGCCGCGCAGTTCTGCATGAACGAGATGGAGGCCGAATTCCCGCTCGGCGTGCTGCGCGATCCCGCGAAGACGGCCGACGCGCCTGCGCCCGAGCACGCGACCTCGCCGCTGCTCGCGGTCAAGCCCGTGCCGCGCGTGGCGTCGTGCGCCGAGCTCTTCGGCGAGAAGACGGTCGTGCCGCCCGCTGTGGACGACCCCGCTTTCGCGGAACGCCGCTTCAAGTTCGCCGGCTACGGCGGCCAGGGCGTTCTCTCGCTCGGCCTCACCGTGGCGGAGGCCGCGCGCGCCGAGCGCCGCCACACGCTGTGGTTCCCGAGCTACGGGCCCGAGCAGCGCGGCGGCAGCGCAAATTGCTCCGTGGTCGTCTCCGGCACGCCGATCGGCTCGCCCACGGTGGAGCATCCCGACGTGCTTGTGTGCATGAACCAGCCCGCCTACGAGCGCTTCGTGGGCGACGTGCGCCGCGGCGGCACGGTGATCGTGGACGCCACGGTGCCGCTCACGCGCCAGCCGCCCGAAGGCGTGCGCCTCGTGGTGTGGCCCGCGATCAAGATGGCCGAGGAGTTCGGCGTGCCGAAGGCCGCCAACACGATGATGCTCGCCGCGCTCAAGAAGCTCGGCTGCACGGGGCTTTCCGGCGAACACCTCGAAAACGCCCTCGTCGCGAGCTTCGCGAAGAAGCCCGAGCTCGGCGTGAAGAACCTCGAGATCCTGCGCCGGGCCGAAGCCCGCGACGCCCACGCCTAGCGGCACAGTTCAAGCCAGTCGGCGTTGGAAAGCTGCTCGGCGCGGGCATTGGACGCGACGGCCGTGA
>CAVEDG010000133.1:0-5536 GCA_963614205.1 bacterium
CCGACTTGCCGACGAGGAGGCGGGCCATGATCTCGGCGATGGAGCGCGGCGTGTAGTATTCGGCGTACTTGCCGCCGCCATCCTTGTTGTAGTCCTTGATGAGGTGCTCGAACATGGTCGCGAAGAAGTCGTACTTCTCGGCGAACATGGGCTCGGCGAGGCGGATGTCGACGTCCTTCTCGGCGATCTCGGGATTGAGGCGTCTGAGCGCGGCGCGGAAGACCTTGACGAGGATGTTCGTGTGCGGCTCGTAGTCGTCTTCGCGGATGTCGTCGAGATACGCGTAGCCGAGGCGACAGAGGTGCATTGCCGCCGGCACCTGCACACGCGTGTTCTCGTTGAATGTCTCGCTCATTCGTTCTTCCTCTTTGCCTCCATCCGTTTCAGGTCATCCCTTGCGGATACGAGATAGTATACCAAACCTACGCCGTTCTGTGGCGATGCGCGTTCAGCCCGTCCAGGACGCGCCGGCGTCATTCGGGTTCGTAGACCCGGAAGTCGTCTTCGCATTCACGCACGTAGCGCGGGCGGCTCTCTTCAAGAATGCGCCCGGACATAAAAGACGTCACCGATGAAGTCCGCAGTCTCATGGACGCATCTAACATCGGTGACGACACGGATAGTGTAGCACAGGGCGGCGGAAAATCCAAGCAGACAAAGGGGATCCGCACGTTTTACATGGTGGAGGTGAGGGGAGTCGAACCCCTGTCCGAAATGGAATCAACCTGACTTCTACGCGTGTAGCCGGCCTTTGATCTCGAAACGGGTATGCCGACTGGCGGGCTTATCCCGAATCATCCGTTCGGTTATACGGGGCATCGACGCGCGAACGGCGCGCTTCGAGCCGAGTCCTGCTGGATGATGTCGCATCGGCTCAGCAGGCGTCGGCCGGGCGACATGCGGGCTATCAGTTAGGCCGCGAGAGCGTAATCGTTGTTCGCAATTACTGTTTTTCCCGTTTTTTTACGAGGCCAACGAGAATCCTCGACGCGCGATCAAGCCTCAACGCACTCCGTCGAAACCGGATCACCCCCAATGAGGGTTTGAAACGCTGAACAGTATAGCCGATTCCCGCGCGTTGGTCAAGAGCCTGCAGCCGACGTCGCGAAGTTGCGAAATGACGCTTTACAATGGAGGCCAAATGTGAGAAGATAATGGCCTTGTTTTTCAACGTCCTTCAGAAGGAGAATCCTGATGCAGTTCACTCGTCGTCACTTCCTCGGCGCCTCCGCGGCGTTCGCGGTTCCGTTCATGCTCACCGGCTGCGCCGGCGGCGCGGCCGTGCGCCGCTTCGCCGCCAACGAAAAAGTCAACATCGGCGTGATCGGCATTGGCCGCATCTCCACTACGATGGACATGCCGCTTGCGGCGAAGCACAGGGATCTGTGCCGCATCACCGCGGTGTGCGACCTCGACGCGAAGCGCCTCGCGCACGGCGTCGCCTTCGTCAAGCGGCTCTACAAGGATGATCCCGGCTATGCGGTCAAGACGTATGCGGACTACCACGACCTGCTCGCCGATCCCTCGATCGACGCGGTGGAGATCTGCGTGCCCGACCACTGGCACGCGCTCATCGCGTGCGCGGCGCTCGCGGCCGGTAAGCACGTGTGGCTGCAGAAGCCCTTTGCCCAGACGATCACCGAAGGCCGCCTCGTGGCGAATCTCGCGAAGATGCAGAACCGTGTGGTGCAGGTCGGCTCGTGGCAGCGCAGCGTGGAGCAGTTCCACCGCGTGTGCGAGCTCGTGCGCAACGGCCGCATCGGCGCGATCACCCGCGTGGAGGTGGGCATCGGCCTTGACAAGGCGGGCGGCAGCTCGGCCGTCGAGAAGGTGCCTGAGAACCTCGACTACGACCGCTGGCTCGGGCCGACGCCGGGCGCCGACGTCACGCCGTACAACTGGACGCGCGTGCACCAGCAGGATCTCAAGCGCATCGGCGACCGGCCGGGCTGGATCCAGATGGCGCCCTACGGCTGGGGCATGATCACGAACTGGGGCGCACACCACATCGACATCGCGCAGTGGGGCCTCGGCAAGGACGACTCCGGTCCCGACGGCGTGACTGGAACGTGCGAGTGGATGGACACGACGGGCGGCAAGCTCTGGAACGTGCACACCACCTATGACCTCCACTACTCCTACAACGGCGGAAAGACGGACGTGCACGTGTGCAACAAGTTCCCGATGGGCGTGAAGTTCATCGGCGAGAAGGGCGACTGGCTCTACTGCATGCGCGGCAAGGTGAAGGTGACGCCGAGCGATCCCGACGTGCCGTCGAACGGCAAGATGCAGCCGCTCATGGCCTCGAAGAACAAGCTGCTCGAGCCGCTCGCCAAGCCGGAGATTCCGCTGCACACCTCGAAGGACCACTGGCGGAACTGGCTGGAGGCCATCCGCGCGGGCGATCCCGCCGCGACCGTCACGAACGCGGAAGAGGCGCAGCGCTCCTCCACGGCGTGCTGCCTCGGCCAGATGTGCATGGAGCTTGGCCGCGGCAAGAAGGACGCCACGGTGAAGTGGGATCCCGCGAAGGAAGACACGTGCTGCCCCGAGGCGAAGCGGCTCATGAAGCCGTTCGCCCGCGGCAAGTACAACCTCGTGGACGAGCTCAAGCGCTACGGCTTCTCGTACGACAAGGTGCTGAAGGGTTAATGACAGATCTCTTATCCGGGTGCCCGGTGCGCAGGGCTGCGCACCGGCTGAGAAAAGACCGGTCGAACCTGAACGGGGTAATGCCCGCGTAGGAAAGGAAGAAGACAAATGGCACTGAAGTGCTATGACGAGTTCGCGTCCGAATACGACGCGTGGTTTCTGCAGAACCACAATCTGCTCATGAGCGAAGTGACGATGATCGCCAAGGCGCTCGAAGACGGCGGCGACATCCTCTCCGTGGGCTGCGGCAGCGGCCTCATGGAAAGCATCCTCAAGAGGGAGTTCGGCATCGTGGTGGCCGACGGCGTGGAGCCCTCGCCCGGCATGGCGGAGATCGCCCGCCGGCGCGGCCTCGCCGTCACCGCCGCCGCCGCCGAGGACTTCCCCGTGACGCGGCAGTACGACACGGTGATGCTCAACGGCTGCCCCTCCTACATCGCCGACCTCGACGCCGCCTTCGCCCACGCCGCCACCGCGCTCAAGCCCGGTGGCCGCCTCGTGGTCGCCGACGTGCCCAAGGAAAGCGCCTACGCCCTCGTCTACAACCTCGCCATGTCGCTCGGCACCTGGGATCACCCGCTGCTCGACGGCGTGCGTCCGCCCGATCCCTATCCGATCGAGTTCGTGAAGAGCGCCAACTGGCGCACCACGCGCGAGAAGGTGGACGCCCTGAAGCGCTGCGGCTTCTTCGACTTCGAGTTCCTGCAGACGCTCACGATGCACCCCACCGACTCGAACCGCTTCATCGAGCAGCCGAGCGCGGGCGCGGAACGCGGCAGCTACGTGGCCATCCGCGCGCGCCGCGTGCCGTTCCTCGACCAGCTCAAGGCGGGCACGCTGCCGCGCGGGGCCTTCGAGCGCTACGTCACGCAGGATGCGTTCTACCTGCGCCGCCACGCCGAGGCGCTGCGTCTGCTCGCCGCGAAGCTCGAGCGCGCCGAAGACCGCGACCTCTTCCTGCGCTACGCCGCCGACGGCGTGGCCGCCGAACAGGCGATGCTCCGCGCCTACGCGGCGCAGACCGCCACCGCTGTGGACGAAGGCTGGGGCGCCGAGCAGCTCGCCCTCGTGCGCCGCGCGCCCGCCGCCGTGGGCGTGGCCGCCGTCCTGCCCTGCTTCCGCATGTTCGCCGACTTTGGCCTTTGGCTGCGCGGCGCCCAGGGCCCGTATGCGGACTGGATCGCCGCCTACGCCGCGCCGGACTTCACGCAGGAGGCCGACCGCGTCGAGGCCGTGCTGTGGCGCCTCGAACGCGAGAACCCCGAACTCATTCCCGAGATGGATCGCGCCCGCGCCGACGGCGTTCGCGCCGAGCTCGCCTACTGGAATCTGCTGTAACGCAACGGCATGGACACGAAACCCGTCACGCTTGCGATCATTGGTGGTGGCGCCGCCGGCATCTTCGCCGCCGTCGCCGCCGCCGAGCGCCGTCTGCCCTGTCTGCTCTTCGAGCGCAAGGCCCGCCTCGGCTCGAAGGTGCTGATGACCGCGAACGGCCGCTGCAATTTCACGAAGGACGTCTCCGCCGACCAGTTTCTGCGCGACCTTGCCTGCGGCCCGGCCGACACGGCGCTGCCGCGCTTCGTCGCCGAGGCCGTCCGCGAATGTCCGCCGCGCCAGATCGTCGCCGGCTTCAAGGCGCTGAACGTGCCGCTTCGGCGCATGGCGGACGGGCGCATGTTCCCCGGCGACGGGAAGGCCGCGACCATCCTGCACGCCTTCGGCGACCTGCTGCGCGACAACGGCGCCCCTCTTCTCATGAACTGCCCCGTCACGGCGCTCCACGCCGAGCCGCGGCGCGGAGGCTTCATCGTCGAGACGAAGACCTTCAGTCTCCGCGCCGAGAACGTGCTGCTCGCGACGGGCGGCGTCAGCTACCCCAAGACCGGATCCGTCGGCGACGGGCAGATCTTCGCCCGCGCGCTCGGCCATACGCTCGTGCCCTATCGCCCCGGCCTCATCGGGCTTGAAACGAACGACCCGCGCGTCACGCGCCTGGCGGGACGCCGCTTTGAGGACGGCGGCCGCGTTCGGGTGCTGTCGTCCGAGGGCCAAACGCTCTGCGATGTGCGCGGCGAAATCGACTGCGAACGCTTCGGCCTCAGCGGTGCGGCCGTCTACAACGCCCAGCGCTTCATCGAACGCTTCCGCCGTACTGAGGGCGCGCTGCGTCTTACGCTCGACGTCGAGTTCGGACAGAACCACCTGACGTTCTCCGACCTTCGTCCGCGTCCCGTCAAGGAGGCGATCGTCACGCTGGGCGGCGTCGCCACGGACGAGATCGATCCGCACACGATGCAGTCGAAGCGCGTGCCGGGGCTCTACTTCGCCGGCGAGGTGATGGACATCGACGGCCCCACGGGCGGCTACAATCTCACGCTGGCCTTCGCCACCGCGCGCAAGGCCGTGACGGCGATCTGCGCCCGACGCCCGACATGAGGCCGAAAGGCGCGGCGGAATTTTTTCGCGCGGGGCGTGTCAGATGACGTGGCCGAAACGCCCATCTCCGTCATACGACACAAACAGACTCGCGAACATTCACAGTTCACTTCATACGAACACATCACACTGTTCACAAAAAAAGGAGACATGACATGAAGTACACGATGATGGCGCTTCTTGCAAGCTGTGCCTGCCTGGCGACCTTTGCGCGGCCGGGCGGCGGTCCCGGAGGTCCGGGCGGAGGTCGCGGCCCTGGCGGTCCGGGCGGCGGTTTCCGCGGCGGTCCGGGCGGTGGCGGTCCTGCGATGCGCGGCGGTCCGGGCTTTGGAGGCGGTCCCGGCATGCATCACGGCGGGCCGCGTCCGGGCGGTCCCGGCATGCATCACGGCGGGCCGCGTCCGGGCGGTCCCGGCATGCATCACGGCGGGCCGCGTCCGGGCGG
>CAVEDG010000134.1:0-2417 GCA_963614205.1 bacterium
TGGAGGGGTGTCCGAGTGGTCGATGGTGCAACCTTGGAAAGGTTGTGTGGGCGCAAGTCCACCGGGGGTTCGAATCCCCCCCCTTCCGCCAGTTGAAAAGCATGTAGTGGCTGTTGTGTGGAACACTCCCCTCAAACCGGTTTGAGCCGATTCAAGGTTGGTGTTACTGTGCCTGCTGGGAATGGCGCAGGAGCCGGGCGGCGAGGGCGAGCAGGGCCAGCGGCAGCAGCAGGCCGTTGACGGCGACGCCGCGCAGCACGGCGAGGGGTTCGATGCACATGTCGGTGGCCAGATCCGAGATTGGCTGCGCCGCGCACGCCGTCTCCGTGAGGCCGTAGATCGCGCGCGTGAGCGCGAGACACGCGCGGTTTCCGAATGTCGTGCCCAGTTCGTCCGGAAACTGCAGCACCACGCTCGGCGCCATGAGCGCCACCGACACGACGGCGAGCGCCGTGAAGAGCGCCACGGGACGCGAGAGCGCGGACGAGAGGAAGAGCCCGAAGGCCGCGAGCAGAGCCGTGACGGTGAGCATCTGCGCACACGCCCGCGCCAGATTCCCCGCGAAGGCGTCCGCCGGCACGAGCAGCTCGATGTCCCGCCGCGGCCGCATCATCAGCGGGTGGGCGCCGTGGTTGACGAAGGAGAGTCGTGAAGTGTCCGGCGCCTGGGGCTTGGTGCTTGGCGCCTGGGCGCTGGGCGCGAGGGGAACGGAGACGATGGACTGGGTCTGGTTCGAGACCGTGCCGGAGAGCGGGCCGAGCGTAAAGGCGCCCACGAGCGGCGCGCGCATGTCGAACGGCGTGGCGAAGCGCACGCGCACGACCACGTTCGTCTCGCGCGCCAGCGCCGCGGGCACGGGCCAGGTGGCCGTTTCGCCCGTGCGCACGGCGTCGTAGCGTTCGCGTTCCTTGTTCGTGAGCAGGCGCAGCACGGTCGCGCGCGGCGCCTTCTTCACGGCTTCCGGCGTGCGCGGATCGGCGAGATAGTCCGCCAGCATTCCGCGCGCCGTCTCCTCGGCGGGCGGCAGGGTCGGCACGGCGCGGTGCCAGCAGGCCGGCGTCTCCGGGAAGCGCAGGGCCGTGCACGCCGCCGTGAGCGCGAACGCCGCCGCCGCGAGCGCGCACAGTGCGAGCCACGTGCCGCACGCCACGCCCCATGTGGAGGCGGGGCGCACGAGGGTGAGCGCGAGGCGCTTCCGCGCGCGTTCCTGCGCGAAGAAGCCGCAGGCGCAGGCGAGCGTGGTCAGCGCCGTGATCAGGTACGTGGCGCCCGTGACGGCGCGAATGTACATCTCCCGTGCGCCCGCCGAGGTGCCGTCGCTGCGTACGAGCGCGGGCAGCAGCACGTGCGCGAGCGCCACCGCCGCGAGCAGCAGCGCGAGCACGTGGCCCCGCGCGAGCGCGCGCCACGCGAGCGTGAAGCCTTCGGCGACGCTAGACCAGGCACGAGACAAAGTAGTCCTCCAGCGCATGGCGCTTGTCGGCCGCGGCGGCGACGATGTCGGCCACGGCGCCGCCGCCCACGACCCGGCCGTGCGAGAGAATCGCCACGCGCGAGCAGACGTCCTGCATGTCGAAGAGCTGGTGCGACGTGACGAGAATCGTCATGCCATCCGCCGCGAGGCGGCCGATCAGCTCCTTGACTTCGCGCGTGCCGATGGGATCGAGACCGGAAGTCGGCTCGTCGAGCACGAGCAGCTCGGGGTGCGACACGAGCGCGCTCGCGAAGGCGACGCGGCGCGCCATGCCCTTCGAGAAGCCGCCCACGGCGCGGTCGGCGTTCGCCGCGAGACCCACTTGCGCGAGCAGTTCCTCCGTGCGCGCCTTGGCCGTGGCGCGGTCGAGGTTGGAAAGTCCCGCGTAGTAGCGCACCGTTTCGCGCGCGGTGAGAAAGGGATGCAGATAGGAGAGTTCGGGCAGGTAGCCGAGGCGCGCGCGGGCGGCGCGGGCGCGCGGCGGCAGGCCGAAGAGGCGCACCGTGCCGGCCGTGGGCGCGAGCAGGCCGAGGATCATCTTGATCGTGGTCGACTTGCCCGAACCGTTCGGCCCGAGCAGACCGAACACGTCGCCGCGCGCCACGTCGAGGTCGATGCCGTTCACGGCCGCCGCCACGGGGCGCAGCCAGAAGTCGCGGAAGGTCTTCTTCAGTCCGCGGATTTCAATCACGTGTTCCGCTTCGTTCGTCATGGCAGTTCTCTTTCCTGCAGCAGCGCGGCGCCGGCCACGAGCCAGAAGGCGATCAGGCACGCGGCCGCGCCGAGCGGCCGCACCACGTCGCGGGCGGCGAGCGCGCCGCCGCCCGCGAGCGCGTCCACGAGCCAAAACCGGTCGAGCGCGGGCAGCGCGCCCGTAAGCGGCCACACGAAGGCGGCGAACACGGCGGCGGCCACAAGCGCGGTGGTGGGCGCGGGCTTGAGG
>CAVEDG010000134.1:2427-5525 GCA_963614205.1 bacterium
GCCGGCGGCAAGCACGCCGAGCGCGGGCGCGATCGCCCACGGCAGCGTGGACGCCCCGGCGGCGCGGAACGGCAGCGCGGATGCGAGCGCGAGCGGCTGCGCGAGCGCCATGCCCACGCAGGCCGTCACGCAGAAGCGCGCGTTCCAGAAGCGGTTCGCCGCGGCGGCGAACGCAAAGGCGATAAGCGTGAGCCCCGTGCCGAGGCGCAGGCCCGGCTGCCAGATGCGCGAGGGTTCCACGCCCTCCTCCGCGCAGGCAACCATCAGGCGCGCGCCTTCGGCGGAGGAAAAGGTGGCGAGCACGGTCGCGGCCGCCACCGCCACGCCGAACAGCAGAAACGCGCCCGCCACGCCGGCGAGCTTCGCGCAGAAGAAAAGAGGCCGCGGCACGGGACGCGCCAGGGCGGCGGCCGCCGTGCCCGAGGCGATTTCGCCGCCGATCGCGCGCATCGCCGCCGCCGTGGCGAACACGAGCCCGAAGACGAGCAGCGCCGAGAAGCCGCATTCGCGCGCCAGACGGCCCGCTTCGCCGAATTGGTGATAGTGGAAGACGGGCGCCCAGTGGATGGTGAGCAGCGCGGCCAAGAAGACAACCGCGGAAAGCGGTTCGGCCAGCGCCTCAAGCGCGGCCGAATGCGCGAGTGCCCAGAAGCGGCGCATCAACTACCAGCTCAGGAACGCCGTCTCGTTTGCGCCCGCGCCCGTCGCGTAGCGGGCTTCCTCGACGAGGTTGTAGACGAGGCAGCCCAGCACGAGCAGCGCGGCCACGGAGACCGCGAGCGACATCGCCGCGAGCCATTTCGGCACGCCGGAGGGCGCGGCCGCCGGCGCGTCGCCGAACGGATTCAGCGGCGCCAGTTCAGGCACGTCGCCGCCGAGGGCAGGTGCGTCGCCGCCCGCCGGGGATTCCGGCTTGTTGAGATTCATGGACGGCGGCTTGATGGAGATGCCGCCGGGGCGATGCAGCTTCAGCGTCTTCTTCTGCGTGACGTTCGGGTCTTCGGCCGGTGCGGCCGGCTCGGGCGCGGGCGGCGGAACGGCCGCTGCAGGCGCGGCGGGAGCGGCAGGCGCGGCGGGAGCTGCGGGAACCGCCGGGGTCGCGGCGGGCGCGGCCGGCTTGAGATCCGTCGGGCGGCGCAGGCGAATCGTCTTGAGCGGCGCAGGGCCGTTCTCCTTCGCCGGCGACACGCCGATTGCGGATTCGAGCGAGATGCGCGAGGTCTTCGACTTCGAGGCCTGCTGCTGCTGCGGCGTGATGATGCCCTCGGCGATGATGCCCGTCTTCTTGAGCGTCGCCTGCATGGGAATCGGCCCCGTCACGGCCTTCAGGTTCTGCGTGGCCTTCTTCGCCGCCTGCACGGTGGCCGGCGAGGGGGCCGCGGGCGTGGGATGCGCCGCGCCCACAACCGGCTTGTGGATCATCGGCTTGCGGATCACGGGCTTGAGCTTGATCGTGGCCGGGCTCGGAGCGGGCGCCGGTTTCGGCGCCGGGGCCGCTGCCGCAGGTGCGCCAAACGGCGAGACCTTCGGGGGCACGGCGCCGCCTTCGGCCGGTGTGATCGGGGTCATTTCAACGTCTTCCGCCATAACTCTCGTCTCCCTCTTCTCAATCGTCAAATGGATGCACAGCCTCGCGCGTCGACCTTAGACGGTCATCACTTCGGCTTCCTTGGCCTTCAGCTCGGCGTCGATCTTCGCGATGCCGTCGTCCGTCGCCTTCTGGATCTTGTCCAGCGCGGCCTTCAGGTCGTCCTCGGAGATCTTCTTGTCCTTCTCGAGCTTCTTCGCGGCGTCGTTCGCGTCGCGGCGCACGTTGCGCATCGCGACCTTCTGCGCCTCGGCCTGGGTCTTCGCCGTCTTGACGATCTCCTTGCGGCGCTCCTCGTTGAGCTCCGGCACCGTGATGCGCAGCACCTTGCCGTCCGTCTGCGGCGTGACGCCGAGGTTGGCGGCGAGGATCGCCTTGTTCATCTCCGCGATCACGGTGGGGTCGAACGGGGTGATCTTGATCTGGCGCGGTTCCGGCGTGGAGATCGTGCCCAGGTTCTTGATGGGCGTGGGCGCGCCGTAGTAGTCGACCTTGATGCCGTCCACCAGCGCAGGGGACGCCTTGCCCGTGCGCAGCCCGGAGAACTGCGTCTTGAGCGCCTCGAAGGATTTGGCAATCTTCGCGGTCGTGTCGTTCAGAACTTCAGAAACGGTTTCCATCGAACATCCTCTTGGGTAGTGAGTTTGACAAAGAGTATATCACAAAACGCGCCGCTGTGGCAAACGGCGTTTTTTTGGTATACTAGTTGCTTTCAACGAACCCCTTAAAGGAAAGATCAACAGATGAATCTGCGAATGATGCGGGCGTGCGCGCTCGCGATGGGCGTGGCGTGCGCGTGCGCGGCCGTGGCCGACACCGTCGTCTTCAAGAGCGGCTCGCGCCTGGGCGGCACGGTCGTGCGCATCGTGGGCGACGAAATCACGTTCAAGAGCGACGACGTGGGCGAAGTCAAGATCAAGGGCGACAAGGTCGCCTCCATCGAGACGAAGGCCCCGAGCACCGTGCAGTACGTGGACAAGACGACCGAGCAGGGCGTGGTCGCGATGAAGGACGGCGCCTACACGCTCACGGGCAAGCCGCTCGACATGAAGCGCGTCAAGGCCGTCAATCCCGAGGCCGAGGCGTGGCACGGCGCGGTCAACTTCAGCGGCACCGCCGCGCGCGGCAACACCACGAGCGAGAAGGTGGCCCTCACCGCGAACGCCACGCGCCGCTGGGACAAGGACCGCTACACGGGCAACTTCGGCTACTACTTCGCGCAGAACGGCACCACCCGCGACAACAAGGAGAAGACCGAAGACCGCATCGAGCTCGACTCGCAGTTCGACCACTTCTGGGCGAACAAGGTCTACAGCTACATCAACGGCAAGTACGAGCGCGACGGCATCAACGACCTGCAGTACCGTTACCGCGTGGGCGCCGGCATGGGCTACCAGTGGCTTGACGGCTACACCCACGACCTCACGGGCAAGTGGTCGTTCAACCAGGAAGCCGGCGTCACGTACATCAAGGAGAAGTACGAGCACGCGTCCGACGACGACCGCTGCAC
>CAVEDG010000135.1:0-5524 GCA_963614205.1 bacterium
GCGCGCCGAACGCGCTGCCGCCCGCCACCGCGTGCCCGGCACGGGCGTGTATCGGTAGGGCGTCAAACTTCAAAAAATGGGGTTTGGCTGCGTTTTGCGGTTGAAACGTCAACGAGCCCTATGGTATACTGGTCGATGTGAAAAATCTTGACCATCGACTTGTTCTCGCAAGCGGCTTCGGGCTGGGGCTTTCGCCCGTGGTGCCGGGCTCGTTCGGCGCGCTCGTGGGCCTGGCGTGGCACGCGCTCGCGCTGCTCGCCGGCTGCGGCGACGGGCTCGTGCGCCTCTGGTGCCTGCTCGGCGCGCTTCTCTTCGCGGGGCTGCACTATTGGCTCACGCCGTGGGCGCAGCGTCACTGGCGCGATCCGGACCCGAAGCACTTCGTGCTCGACGAAATCGTGGGCTACCTCTGCGTGCCGCTCTTCTGGGCGCTGCCGACGGACGCGAACGTCTGGGTCTACGCGCTGGCGGGCTTCGTGGTCTTCCGCATCCTCGACGCGATCAAGCTGCCCATCGCGCGCTACATCGACCGCAACATCCACACCGCGCACGGCGTCCTCTTCGACGACGTCGTCTCCGCCGCCTACACGGCCGCGCTCGTTTCGGGCTTCGCCTGGATGGTGCAGGGATGAGGGGGAAGTGCTTAGTGCTTGGTGCTTGGTGCTTCGTGCTGGGTGCTTGGTGCGGGGGGCTGAGCGCGGGAGAGATCTTCCGGCGGCCGATGGAGCGCGTGGCGTCGATGGACCCGCTGCGCGCGGCGAGCGTGTGCGAATCGCGCGCGGTTTCGCTCGTCTACGAACCGCTGCTGGAAGTCGACTACTTCGCGCGCCCCTACCGCCTGAAGGCGGGGCTGTGCGACCTGCCGCAGATCTCCACCAACGGGCTCGTCTACGTCTTCCGCATCCGCGAGGGCGCGCGCTTCGCGCCCGACCCCTGCTTCGCGGGCGGCGCGGGCCGCCCCGTGGTGGCGGCCGACATCGTCTACTCGCTCAACCGCCTCGGCGACAAGGCCAATGCGTCGAGCGGACTCTGGACGATGGACGCCGTCTCGCGCGTGGAGGCGCTCGACGCGCGCACGGCGCGCATCACGCTCAAGCGGCCGCTGCACGTCTTCCCCTGGCTCATGGCGATGGCCTACGCGGCGGTGGTGCCGCACGAGGCCGTGGAGCAGTACGGCGCGAAGTTCGGCGGCGTGGCGGTGGGCTCCGGGCCGTATCGCCTCGCCGAATGGTGGCGCAACCACCGCATGCGCTTCCGCCGCGATCCCGACTGGCGCGGCTGGAAGGAAATCAAGACGACGCCCTTCGACGAGATCGAGTATCTCGTGGTCGACGACGTCTCCACGCAGTGGCTCATGTTCCTCGCCCGCGAAGTCGACTTCCTCGGCGAAGTCTCGCATGACAACTGGGACGCCGTGGTCGGGCCCGACGGCCACCTGGCGGGCGACCTCGAGCGGCGCGGCGTGACGCTGCACGGCTCGCCCACGATGACGGTGATGTACGTGGGCGTGAACATGGAGGATCCCGTGCTCGGCGCAAACCGCAAACTGCGCCAGGCGCTCAACTGCGCGTTCGACGCGCCCGCGTGGGTGCGCTTCCTCAACAACCGCGTGGCGCCGAGCGACGGCCCCGTGCCGCCGGGCGTGGCGGGGCGCCTCGAAACGCCGTTCGCCTACGCCTTCAACCTCGAAAAGGCGAAGCGGCTGCTCGCGGAGGCCGGCTATCCCGGCGGCGTGGATCCGCGCACGGGCCGCCGCCTCGAAATCCCCATCACCGTCGGCCGCGCCAACCAGACGGCGCGCGAGGAGGTGGAGCTCATGCAGAGCTTCTACAATCGCGTGGGCATCCGCCTCGAACCGCGCTACATGACGTGGAACGCCTATCTGGACGCCGTCAACCGCGGCGACGTCACGCTCTTCATGCTCGGCTGGATCGGCGACTATCCCGACGCCGAGAACTTCCTGCAGATGTTCCACTCGAAGAACGTCTCGCCCGGCGCCAACCACGGCAACTACCGCAACCCCGCCTTCGACCGCCTCTACGACCAGGCCATGGCGACCACGGACCCCGCCGCGCGCGACGCCCTCTGGCGCGCCGCGCAGGAAATCGTGCGCGAGGACTGCCCCTGGATCTTCCTCCACTTCCCCAAGGCCTATTCCCTCACCTGGGATCACATCGGCAACTACCGCCCCACCGACTTCCCCTACGGCTCCGAGAAGCACCTCTTCCGAAAGCCCCGCGCCGCGGCGGCGCGCTAGCGGATCTTCACGAGCAGAATCAGAATCAGCGGCATGAGAAAGGCCTGCAGCAGCACGAAGCGCATGAGCACCTGCGCGTTCGACCACTTGAGCTCCTTCTTGCAGTGGTCGTGAAGCGGGAAGCGGACGCTCTGCACGATCTTGACGAGCGGATTGCGCCGCGCCTTCTCCTCGGGTTCGAGCAGCGAGGGCGGGCGCACGTCGAGCCCGGCCTTGCGGAAGGCGCGCAGCAGCACGATCTTCACGAGGCCGCCGCCGCCGTTCACCAGCACCACGGGCGCGAACGCGAGAATGAGCGCGGGATTGCCCGTGACAAGCACGCCCGTGCCGAGCAGCAGGCCCAGGAAGCGCGAGCCCGCGTCGCCCATGAGCGCCTTCGACGGCTCCGCGTTCCACCACAGATAGCCCGCGAAGCCGCCCGCCACCGTCATGAGCAGCACCGCCCAGCGCACGGACAGGTAGTTGTGCGGCACGAGCAGGTAGTCCGCCATCGGCCGGTAGCCCGTGATGCCGTAGAGGAAGCCCGCGAGCGCCACGAGCGAGATCACCGTGAGCGAGCCGGCGAGGCCGTCCACGCCATCCGAGCAGTTCGTGGCGTTCATCACCACGAAGAGGAGGAAGCCCATGCTCGGCACGTAGGCCCACCACGGCAGAATCCACTCGCCCTTCGCAAACGGAATCCAGACGCGCCCCTCCAGCGCCGTCCACACGAAGAACGCCACGCCGAGGCACACCGCGGCGTCGAGCAGACCCTTCTTGAGCTGGCCCCACGGCACGGTCGCGCGGTCGTCGAGATAGCCAAACGCCATGGCCGCGTAGAGACAAAGGACGAGCCCCAGCACGGGCACGGAGAGCGGCACCACGAGCAGCAGGATCGGCAGCAGCAGCAGCGTGACCCACAGACCCGTGCCCGTGGGCTTTCCGGCGGACGTCATGCCGTCCTTGCCGAGAATGGCCTTGCCGTGGTCGTGCGGCGAGAAGCGCCACAGGCGGGGCAGCAGAAAGACGACGGCGAGCGCGGCGAGCAGCGTGCCCGCCGCCAGCAGCAGCACGTGCGAACGCAGCAGGCGAAACGGTCCCCAGACCGTTTCAAGGAAGGACGCGAGATGGTAGAGCATGGGAGGAAAGTCCGAAGGCGGCCGTTAGAAGCCGAGCACGTTGCGCATGTCGTAGGCGCCGGGGGCGCGGTGGGCGGCCCAGGCGGCGGCGCGCAGGGCGCCGGCGGCGAAGGCCTCGCGGCTCTGCGCGCGGTGCGTGATTTCCACGCGCTCCACGTCGCCCGCGAACATCACCGTGTGGTCGCCCACCACGGAGCCGCCGCGCAGCGCGTGCAGGGCGATCTCGCCGGCGGGACGCGCGCCCACGAGGCCCTTGCGCCCGTAGCATGCCACGTCGTCGAGCGCGACGCCGCGGCCTTCGGCGGCCGCGCGCGCGAGCATGAGCGCCGTGCCCGACGGCGCGTCCTTCTTGTGGCGATGGTGCATCTCCACGACTTCGACGTCGTACTCCGGCCCGAGCGTGGCGGCGGCCTGGCGCACGAGCGCGAGCAGCAGGTTCACGCCGAGCGAGTAGTTCGCGGCCTGCACGATCGGAATCTTCGCGGCACACGCATCCACGCGCGCCTGTTCCTCGGGCGTGAGGCCCGTGGTGCCGATCACGTAGGCCAAGCCTTCGGCGGCGGCCTTCTCCACGCCCGGCGCCACCGCCGTGTGGAACGAGAAGTCCACCACGGCCTCGGTGTCCGCCGGCCACGCGGCGTCGTAGCCGGGCGCCACGTCGATCTTCGCCACGACTTCGAGGGCCGGATCGGCCTCGGCCAGCTTCACGAGCATCTGTCCCATGCGCCCCGCGGCGCCCACGATCGCAATCTTCATCTTCGCGTTCTCCGATGGCCTGTTTCCTTACACGAGCCCCAGCGCGGCGAGCGTCTCGCGCAGCTGCGCGCGCTTCTCGGGCGTGGTCTCGCAGAGCGGCAGGCGGAAGCCCGGGCCGATGCGGCCCATCATCACGAGCGCCTCCTTGACCATGATCGGGTTCGTGTCGATGAAGAGGTCGTGGAAGAGCGGATAGTAGCGCAGGTGCATCTCGCGCGCCGCGGCCATGTCGCCCGCGAGCGCCGTGCGCACGAAGTCGCCCATCTCGCGCGGAATCACGTTCGAGGCCACGCTGATCACGCCCGACGCGCCCACGCTGATCATCGGCAGGGCGAGCGAGTCGTCGCCGGAAAGCACCGTGAAGTCGGGGCAGCGCGTCTTGATCGCGCTCACGCGCTCCACGCTGCCGGCGGCCTCCTTGATCGCCACCACGTTCGGATGCCGCGCGAGGCGCACCACTACGTCGAGCGGAATCTCGCGCCCGCTGCGACCGGGCACGTTGTAGAGCACCACGGGCAGACCGAGGTCGGCCACCGTTGCGAAGTGGCGGTAGATGCCCTCCGCGTTCGGCTTGTTGTAGTAGGGCGTGACCTGCAGCGTCGCGTCCGCCCCGCCGGCGGCGATGGCCGCGCGCGTGAGCGACACGGCCTCGGCCGTGGAGTTGGCGCCGGTGCCGGCGACGATCTTCACGCGGCCCGCCGCGAACTCGATCGTCTTCTCGATGACCTTGTGGTGCTCTTCGTGCGAGAGGGTCGGCGACTCGCCGCTCGTGCCCACGGCGCAGATGCCCTCCACGCCGCATTCGCACTGCCAGTCCACAAACGCCTTCAGCGCGCCGTAGTCGACGTTGTCGTTCGCGTCGAACGGCGTCGCCATGGCCGTGATCGTTCCTTGAAGCTTCATGTCCCGTTGTCTCCTTGTGTGAGGGAGAGATTAGTATACCAAATTTACGGCGCGCCGAACGCGGTCGACGCCCGCTTTACTTTCGCGGCGAGTTCCGCTATACTATCTGCCAAAATTTTTTCTCACCAAAGAGGTAATCGGCGCATGGAAATCATCGGACAGGGCCTCGTTTTGATGGCCGCGGGCATGGGCATCGTCTACGTCTTTTTGACGGTGCTGATCTTTGTGACGAAGGGCTCGAGCTCCTTCGTGGCGAAATTCGACGGCATTCTGCCGCAGGACGCGCCGAAGAAGACGCCCAAGAAGGCCGTCGCCGCGGATGACGACGCCAACATCGCCCTGGCTCTCGCCGTCGCGCTCGGCTGAGCGGGGCGTTTGCTTTTCCTTCAACGTTAGCACACGAATTTTCATTCAGGAGTACAGACCAAAATGGCCAAGAAAAACGTCAAGTTCATGCTCACGGCGTTCCGCGACGGCTTCCAGTCCGTCG
>CAVEDG010000136.1:0-5417 GCA_963614205.1 bacterium
TCCAGAAGCCGCGCGCGCGCCTGCTCGCCCGGCGTCGGATCGCCCGCAAAGGACGTCATTGCCGCCGAAGCGGTCAACAGCGCCGTTCCAAGAAGACGGCCACAAAAGCGCAGCGGCTCGCGAGAACAGAACAGTATCGTGTCAAGTTTCATGACACCAGTATACCATAACCGTGAGAACTCCTACCGCCGCATGAGGGGCGCGGCGATCTTGCGCAGGGTCTCGTTGGCGTTGAGGCGCTGGGAGGTGGTCTCGGGGCTGATCTTGTAGGCCTGGAGAATCGCGCTCTGCGCGGCGGCGTCCTGGTGGAGCGCGCCCTTGACGAGGGCGAACTGCAGCCAGCCGTCGATGTCCTTCGGCTGCTGGCGCAGCAGAAGGTTGAGGGCGGCCTCGGCCTCCGCGTAGTAGCCGCCTTCGGCGAGCACCACGGCCATTTCGCGGCGCAGGCGCGCGTCGAGCTTCTCGGGCGCCATCGCGGCGGCGCGCTTCATCGCATTGGCGGCGTCGCCGCGCTGGCCGCACTGCGAGAGCAGCGTGGCGAGGGAATAGACGAAGTCGAAGCTCCGGGCCTCGGGCTGGCCCAGCGCCGCGCGCGCGGCCTCGGCGGCCGGGCCGCTGCGGCCCATCGCCTGCAGGCTCTGCGCGAGCAGCAGGTTCTCCGCGCCGGAGAGCGGCGCCTTCTTGGACTTCTCCTGCAGCTGCCGCACGGCGGCGGTCACGTTCTGGAGGCGGTCGATGTAGGTGCGCAGCGCGCCGGTGCGGCTGTTGTTCGGGTCCACGCGGTCCGTGTAGTCGAGCAGGTCGCGGATGGCGTCCCAGCGGTTGAGCGGCAGCAGCACTTCCTGCGCGTAGCGGAAGGTGGCCTCGGGCGAGGCGGGGTAGAGCTGCACGGCTTCGCGGAAGGCCTGGTCGGCCATCGCGGTGAGGCCGCCGTGGGCGTAGAGGCCGGCGATCGCGGCGCGCAGCTTGGAGAAGCTCTTCTGCGCGGGGAAGTCGCGGCGGAAGGCGGGATCGCGCAGCAGGCGCCGGCGGTACCAGTCCCAGAACGCCATGTCCTCGCGCACGGTGCGCGCGTCGAGCGCGTTCGGCTCGGGGTTGATCTTCATGATGAGGCCGTGCGGCGTCAGGTAGGGGTACATCCACTGGATCACGTACGACTCCTCCACGTAGAAGGCGCGGCGGCGCTTCTCGTGGTCGAACATCATCTTCGTGAGCACGCCGTTGATCTCCATCACGCCGAGCGCGCCCGTGACCTGCACGCGGCCGTTCTCGATCTTGAGGTCGGCGTTCGCGGCGCGCTTGCCGCTCTGCACTTCCGAGACGTAGATGTTGAACGACTCGGCGGAGTCCTCCTTCGACGGAATCCAGATCTCGTCGCCGTAGAGGTCGCGTTCGACCGACATGTAGGTGTCGTCCGCCAGCGCGTTCTGCGTGATGAGGTAGACGTCGGGCCGCACGTGGGCGGAGTAGATCATGTACGTGGGCACGAAGCGGCCCGGGTCGGTGCCGCCGAAGAAGACGGCGCCGAAGTCCATCTCGCGCGGCCACAGCGGGTTGGGCAGCGGCTCCTCGTCGTCGGCGAGCTCCTCGCGGATGGCGTTGGCGCCGCGCAGCTGGTAGTTGCCGAACTGCCAGCCGAAGGTGTGGCCGTTCTGCTCGGCGGAGCCCATGGCGAAGACGAGGCGGTCGTTCGTGTAGTTTTCGTAGACCGGGATGAGGGCCACGCACGCGGCGGCCACGCAGAGCGCGGCGAAGGCGACGCGGCGCGCGCCGGCGCGGGCGCGCAGCACGCGCTTGAGCAGACGGTTCGCGAGGGCGAGGCCCACGGCGAGGCCGTAGCCGATCCAGAGCGAGAACATGCCGTGCGAGCTGATGAACTTCACCTTCTGGATGAAGCCGTCCTGGATGTCGCCCTTCACGCCGGCAAGGGCCACGAGGAAGAGGGACATGATGCCGAAGCAGGCGCCCACGGCGATGAGCCACTGCTGGGTGACGTCGTCCGCGCTGAAGCGCAGGGCGAAGGGCAGGCGCGCGGGCGCGGCGTCGCCGTCGTCGGGCTGCGGCGCGCGGCCCATGACCATGCGCGCCACCACGAGCGTCTGGCGCGCGAGCATCGTGCCGAGGCCCACGAGGGCGAGCAGCGCGAGCACGAGCAGCAGCAGCTTGTCGAGACGCAGCGGCACTTCGCCGTCGGTCGCGCCCTCGAAGAGCTCGGAGAACACGATCACGAGCCCGGCCACGGCCACGTAGAGCCCGGCGGCGAGCCAGGCGGCGTTGAGCACGAGCGGCTTCTCCTCGCGCGCCTTGCGCACCACGGCCTTCCACAGCGCGAAGGGGATGAGGGCGAGGGCGGCGGCCACGAGGGTGAACTGCATGCGCAGATCCTGGAAGTAGAAGCCGAGCTGCTTGAGGAAGAGCTCGAAGCCGGGGCGCGAGAAGAAGTCCGGCATCTTGATGGCCTCGTACTGGCCGCGCATGATGGCGTGCTTGAAGCCTTCCCACGTGCGCGGATAGCCCCAGTTCATGGGCGGGTTGCGCAGGTCGGAGACGATGGGCATGTAGAGGTAGAACGACACGCCGAGCTCGGCGAGGAAGGTGGCGACGGCGATCGCGCGCCCGTTGGGCAGGGCCACGAGGGCGAGGGCGAGCATGAGGAAGTTCCACACCACGGGCCAGACGAACCACCACGAGTGCGGATGCGTGAGGCCGTTCATCGCGCCCTTGCAGAGCAGGATGTAGACGGTGATCTGCACGGCGGCCACGGGAATCGCGTAGGCGAGCCCGCGCGGCGTGGAGAGCACGAGCGCGAAGAGCGCCGCCACGCCGCACAGCAGCAGCAGCGTGGGCTTCGTGAAGGAGAACGGCACGCCCTGGTAGCCCGCGGCGTCGGCGGCCTTGAGCCCGCCCGCCACGAGAATGGCGAGCGCGGCGCACGCGCCCGCGCCGGCGAGCCACTTCCACACGGCGGGATCGCGCACGGTGAGCGCCTTCGGCGCGAAGACGGCGCCGAGCGCGCAGGCGTAGGCGCCGGCGAGCAGCGCGCCGATCCAGGCGTAGGTGGTGGGCTCCAGCAGCGGCGCCACGGTGGCCTCGGTCTGCACCGTCCAGGTGGCGGGCCCGCGCAGGAACAGCGCGGCGGCCACGAGCAGCGCGCACCCGGCCGCGGCCGTGCCGAACGCCGCGCGCTGCGCCTGCGCCGCGTCGCGCCGGCGGGCGATCACCAGCCCCAGCAGCGGCGCGGCCACGAGCAGCGCGCACCCGACCGCGAGCACGAACTCGTTCGGACACGCCGCCGTCTTCGTGATCGGCTCGAACTTGTTGATCACGTCGGCGGACATGTACTTGCTCGCGCGCATCATGCTGCCGATCTGCAGCACCTTCGCCGTGAGCCCGATCGGAATGAGGATCAGCACGAAGTCGCGGAACATGCGGATGTTGCGCAGCGCGATGATGATCGCAAGCGGCACCGCCGCCAGCAGCAGCACCTGGTAGTTCGTGAGGCCCAGGCCGAACACGAACGCCGTGAGCCACAGAATGCGGTCGGACGGACAGCGCATCCAGCGGTAGGAGAGCAGGAACACCGCCATCAGGAAGAGCGCGTTGAGCGAGTAGATCTCCACGATCGTCGACTGCGACCATTCCACCGGCGAGAACGCGAACACGAGCGAGCCGCCCAGACCGCCGGCGAGGGACATGCGCGCGTTGCGCCGCGTGCGCTCTTCGGGGCTTTCGGAGGCGTCCGAGGCGGGCACGGAGTCGAGCATGTCGCAGCCGGAGCGGCAGATGAGCATCGCGGTGCAGCCCGCGGCGAAGGCGCCCGCCACGGCGGAGAAGAGCGACACGGCCCAGGCCGGCGTGGGCTGGCCCATGTACGTGACCCAGCCGAAGAGACGGCAGAAGATCCAGCAGCAGAGCGACCAGAACGGATAGCCCGGGGGATGCGGCACACCGAGATGGTCGGCCGCCGTGGCGAGCTCGCCGGAGTCCTCCAGGCCCACGCTCGGGCCGAGCGTGAAGAAGTAGACGAGAAACGCGATGAGCGTCGCGCCCCAGAAGGCCGTCCAGTCAATGCGCCGGAAGTAGGCGCCGGGACGGGTTTCGGTGGAGAACATCGTGCCGATGAGGTTTCTGAGCGTGTTCATAAGCGGTGTCGAGTCTGTCGTTATCTGCGCGCGGCGGGACGCGCCGCGATGCGGAGGAGTTCCTGCGCGACGAGCTCCAGCCCCTTGCCGGAGTCGGTCGAGACGAGGCGCTCGCGCACGTTGAGCATGCGGTAGCGCGCCACGCGCAGTTCGTTGAGGGAAAAGGACTTGGCGTTGCGCGCGCCGTTCTTCACCGCCCAGGGCTTCGTGGCGGTGCCGGGGCCGAGCCCGGTGGCGTCGAGGTCGGCGGCCACGTCGGCGGGCAGGTTCTTGGCCCAGGCGCCGTAGGCGGTGAGCCAGCCGTTGTCGAGCGCGTCGCGGTAGACGAGCAGCTCGCGGAAGAACTTCTCGGTGACGGTGGAGAGCATGATGGCCGCGCCGGAGTCGCCGTCGAAGCGCGCGAGCGTGCGCAGCACGCGGGCGGGACTGCGCGCGGCGAGGGCGTCCGTGACGTCCCAGAGCTCGGGCTCGTCGCCGCCCACGCTCGTGATCGCGGCCACGTCGGCGGCGGTGACGGTGCGGCGTTCGTCGCCGAGGTAGGTGCTCATCTTGGCGAGCTCGGAGACGAGGGTGCGCGTGTCGGTGCCGGCGCGCGAGACGAAGGCCTGGTCCACGCCGGGCTCGAAGGTCAGCTTTTCGGCGGCGGCGAGGTCGTCGAGGCGCGAGAGCGCGGCCTCCACGCGGTCGCGGTTGCGGCCGCCGCCCGCGAACTCCACTACCTGGGCGCACGCGCGCAGCGTCTTCGCGAAGATGCTCGTCTTGAGCAGCGCGGGCGCGGAGAGGATGAACGTCTGGTTCTCCGGCAGCGGATGCTCGGCGAGCGACGCGGCGAACTTCTCGAGCGCCTTCTTCACGGGCTCGGAGGGCACGCCCTTCTTGCCGCTCGGCAGGAAGCTGACGCCGCGCCACCAGGTGGCCTTCACGGGATCGAGGAAGGGGGGCGTGTCGAGCGAGGCGCGGCAGCTCGCCAGCGACGCGAGCTGCGCCTCCTGGTTCTCCGCCGCGCCGTTGACCGTCTCGATGGCGGTGGCGCGCAACGACGGCTCGACGGCCGCCTCGAGGATCTTCCGGGCGGCCGCCTCGACGAGGAAGTCATCCTCGCCCACGATCAGATGGATGTTCGCGCGTGTTGGCACAACCCAATAGTTTACCACATTCGCGATTTCCGCGCAGAACGATCTGGCGCGGCACAGCGGCACGCTCTTCCTCCTGCGCTAGCCGCAAGGGGCCGCTCACGCACTGTCATGTTTATAAAAACATGAGGGTTGGCAACTC
>CAVEDG010000137.1:0-5413 GCA_963614205.1 bacterium
CGGCACATGGGCAACTATGGCGACGAGATTGAGGTTTGGGCGACGGACGTCGCGGACGTCGGCGCTGCGGAACGCTATCTGGAGAATTTCGCGAATTGACGGATTTTTCGGAATATGAGATAATCCACGACGTCAACACCGATCAAGGTGACGAGTGGCTGAGTGTTTTCGACCTTCGACCTTGGACTTCGAGTGCGTTGGACGAACAAAAACTGAAAGCCGAAAAGGACTGCATGATGAAGAACACGATGACGAAGGCGGCGGCGGTCGCGATCTGCCTCTGCGCGAGCGCGACGTTGTGCGTGGAGGCGATGGACTTTGCGGACTTCCGGCGCGAGCTGCGCGCGTTCTATCCGGACGAGTGCCACCAGGCGTGCAAGGATCCGCGCCAGACAAACAGCGTCGCGAAGATCGGAAAGGCGCTCGACGCCTGGGCGGCGCGGCACCCCGGCTATGACGCGCTCGACGTCCGCCGCGAGGAATATCTGCAGGTGCGCACGTTCGTGCAGCCGTTCCTCTTCCATACGTCGCCGTTCTACTTCGAGCTCGGTTGCAACGGCGGCTGGGCGCGGGCTCGGGGGTGGTCGCAGACGGTGCCGGGCCGCCACGTCAACCGTCTCTGCCAGAAGTTCTACAAGGAACAGAACCTCATCCCTGACGCGGCGTTCGCGCTGCAGAACGCGCGGCAGGGGCTGACGCTCGCGCTCTGCTGCGGCCCGTTCGTCGACGACGTACACCATCTGCCGCCGTTCCGCACGATTCTCAAGAAGGGCTTCGGCGGCGTCCGCGCCGACGTCGCCGCCGCGCTCGCGACGTGTCCGGCGGACGACCCGCACGGCCGCAAGGAGCTCGAGACGGCGCTCGTCGGGCTCGACACGATCCGCGAGATCCAGCTCGCGTTCAAGCGCGAGGCCGACGCGCGGCTCGCGGCGGGCGTGGCGGACGCGGCGGAGAAGCGGCGGCTCGAGCGCATCTCCGCGTCGGCGGCGCGGTGCCCGTGGGAGCCGCCGCGCACGTTCTTCGAGGGGCTGAACACGCTCTGGTTCGTGCGCGAGGTGCTGGGCTACGTGGACGGCACGTGCCAGTTCTCGCTCGGACGCCCCGACCACTACTTCATCGACCTCTACCGTGCCGACCTCGCCGCCGGACGCCTGACGGTCGCGGAGGCGCGCGAGCTCGTGGCGAAGTTCCTGCTCACCGCCGAGCTCCACCACGACGGCACGATCACGCTCGACGGCTATGACGACCACGAGATGGAGATCCCGATGACGCTCGGCGGCTGCGACGAGAAGGGGAACTGGGTGCACAACGAGCTCACCGACATGTTCTTCGACGCGCATCTCGGCGCCGGCTGCGTCTTCCCGAAGCTGCACTGCCGCATCGCGTCCGACGCGCCCGACGCCTACCTGAAGAAGATCGCGCACCATCTGATGAAGGGCCACGCCGTCTACACGCTCCTCAACGACGACCGCTTCGTGAAGCAGTTCGTCGACGAGGGGTATCCGGTCGAGGACGCGCGCGCGCACATCGGCTGCGGCTGCTGGAACGGCATGATCGACTCGGTGATGGACTACTCGGGCGGCAACTACCTCTCCATCGCGAAGATCCTCGAGATGACGATCCACCGCGACGACGCGGCGGCGAAGCGCGCTCGGCTCGTGCTCGACCCGCTCGACGGCGCGACGAGCTACGAGCAGGTGCGCGAGACGCTCTACCGCAACACGATCCGCTTCCTGCGCGACATCCTGGGCGAGTATCGCCGCTGGGGGCGCGCGAACGCGAAGGTGTTCCCGCATCCCGTCTACTCGATGTGCCTGCGCGGCGGCATCGAGAGCCGGCGCGACACGACCGAGGGCGGCGTCCCGGCGCAGCCGCGCATCATCACGCTCGGCTTCCTCGGCAACGTGGTGGATAGTCTCCTCTCGATCCGCCAGCTCTGCTTCGTGGACAAGGTCTGCACGCTCGACGAGCTGCTCGCGGCGGTGCGGAGCGACTGGAAGGGCCCGCGCGGCGAGGAGCTCCGCCTGCGCGCGATCGCCGCGCCGAGCTGGGGCGACAACTCCGCGCTCTCGAACGGCGAGTTCGCCTGGTGGCTGCGCCGCGTGAACGCGGACGTCGCCGACCTGCGCAGCGAGCAGGACTACCCGTGGAAGTTCGCCGTCTACACCTACCGCGAGTTTCTCTACTGGGGTCTGCGGACGAAGGCGACGCCGGATGGACGCCACACGGGCGACTATCTCGCGCAGGGCTTCACGCCGAGCGACTTCCGGTGCCGGAGCGACGGGACGACGATTATCAACGCGATCGGCTCGCTGCCGCACGAGTGCCTCTACGCCTCGAACGCGAATCTCACGTTCGACCGCAGCGCAATGAACGAAGACCTGCTCGTCGCGATCCTGCGCGTCTACGCGAAGACGGGCGCGCACATGATCCAGCCGAACTGCAACTCGGTCGAGGAGCTGCTTGACGCGCAGAAGCACCCCGAGCGACACCAGAACCTCGTCGTGCGCGTCTGCGGCTTCTCCGCGCGCTTCGTCGCGCTCTCGAAGCGCTGGCAGGACGAGGTCATCGCCCGCCACCGGCTGAAGTGACAGACCTGATTTTCAATTTCTCCCATGAAACGACGTACCTTTCTGCAACTGGCTGCCGGCGTGGCGGCTACACCTCTCTTCTCCATCGGCGCTTCGGCGAAGGGGCCGGGCGGCGAACGCAAAATCCGCCTGGGCCTCATCGGCTGTGGCGGCCGCATGGGCCTGAACACGGGCTACGGCATTCTCAACCACATGTGCGGCCCGGACGAGGAGATCGTCTGCCTGGCCGAGCCCGATCCGTCGCACTGGGACAAGGTCCGCGCCGTCGTCAAGGCACATCAGCCCCAGACGGACGTCTCGAAGATCCGCGCCTACTACGACTATCGCGAGATGCTGGAGAAGGAGGCGGGGAATCTTGACGCCGTGGCGATCGCCACGCCGAATCACCATCACGCGCCGGCCGCGATGCGCGCGATGGCGAAAGGTCTGCACGTCTACGTGGAGAAGCCCATGGCGCTCACGGTCGACGAGGTGCGCCGGATGCATGCGCTGCAGAAGAAGACGGGCATCGTCGCCCAGGTGGGCAACCACGGCCACAGCGAGGAGGGCATGCGCCGCCTCGTCGAGTACATCCGCGCGGGCGTGATCGGCCAGGTGCGCGAGGTGTGGAGCTACGATGACCGGTTGAATGCCATGCGCCATCGCCCTCCGAAGGCCGAACCGCCGAAGGGCATGGACTGGGAGGCCTGGTGCGGGCCCGCGCCGCACATCGACTACTATGCGGCCACCGCCGACCACAATGGTCTGCATCCGCATGACTGGCACTCCTGGATCGGTTACGGCAATGGCTCGATCGGCAACATGGGCACGCACATCATCGACCCCGTGTTCTGGGCGCTCGACCTTGGCGCGGTCGTGCCGGAAAGCGTGGAGACGAAGCGCGTCGAATGGGGCTGCCCCGGCAGCTGGTCCTGGGCCACCGAGCTCGAATGGAAGTTCCCTGCGCGCAAGGGCATGGATCCCGTCACGCTGCACTGGTTCGACGGCGTGAAGGCGGGCATCCCCTACGACAGGGATCACGTGGACAAGATCGGCGTGTGCCGCACGCGCGCGTATCAGAACCTGCCGCCGGTCATCGAGGAGTTCGAGAAGAAGTACGGTCAGTCTCTGGGCGCTCTTGGTTCGGTCTTCGTGGGCGAGAAGGGCATCATCCGCATCGGACCGCACGGCGACAGCCTCGTCTTCGGGCCGAAGGACCTCTACAAGCACCGTCCGCCGAAGCTGTTTGCGCGCGAGCGCGGCATGAGCCATCCCGTCGACTGGCTGCGCGCGATCCGCAACCCGAACCGGCCGTGCGGCTGCACCTTCGACTACTCCGCGCCGCTGGCGACCACGGTGCTGCTGGGCAACGCCGCACCGCGCGCGGGCGTGAAGAAACTGCTCTGGGACGGTACGCGCTTCACGAACGACGAGGCCGCCAACGCCTTCCTCGCCACAACCTATCGTCCCGGCTGGGAACTCTAGCGGAGACGCCCGGAAGACTGTGATCGACAATCAAGAGGCAGAAGATGCGTAACATGAAAGCAAATGTGAAAAACCTGTGCGCGGCGGCCGTTCTGGCGGTTGTCGGCGCGGCGTCTGGCGCCGTGCCGTTCGCGGCGCCGAACGCGATGACCACGCCGGCGCCGGGCGACGTGCGCCTTCTGGGACACCCGGGCGAGAAGATGAACGCCTTCTTCCACGAGCGGATGCTCTCCGCCTTCGCGCAGAAGGAGATCTTCGGCGAGGCGCGCCGCGCGTTCGAGACGCGCGACGACGACATCAAGGGACACGGCGGCTACTGGCGCGGCGAGTTCTGGGGCAAGCTCATGCTCGGCGCCTCGCGCGCCGCCGTCTACCTGCAGGACTCGGCGTTTCTCGCTTTCGTGCGCGAGGAATGCCACCGCCTCATGAAGCTGCAGGACGCGGACGGCTACCTCGGCTCGTATGCGGACAAGGAGCTCGTCTCGATCGTCGACCCCGAGATGACGCGCAAGGTCCACGGCTGGATGACGTGCTGGAACCTCTGGAACCGCAAGTACTGCATCTGGGGCATGCTCATGGCCTACAAGGCGACGGGCGACCGCGCGATCCTCGATTCGGTCGCGCGCCAGATGGACCAGTGGATCGACATGCTCCACCGGCGCGGCCTGAGCCTCTACGACACGGGCGACTCGGACTTCAACGGCCTGCCGTCCATGTCGATCCTCAAGCCGCTCCTGATGCTCTACGTGGAGACGGGGAGGGCGAAGTATCTCGACTACGCGAAGGAGATCCTGCCGGACTGGGACCGGGCGGACGGCAGGTGCCCGAACTTCCTGCGCAACGCGGGGAATGGCAAGCCGCTCGCGACGTGGTATCCGGGGTCGCAGAACTGGGCGAAGACGTACGAGACGCTGAGCTGCCTCGACGGACTGCTCGAGTACCATCGCGTGACGGGCGACGCGCGCGTGCTGAAGGCGGTCATCGCGATCCACGACGACATCGTGGTGAGCGAGGCGAACCCGTACGGCGGCGTCGGCTTCGGCGACAAACTCCTGCTCGCCTCGAAGCGGGCGAACGCGCTTTCCGAGGTGTGCGACGCGATCCACTGGATCCGCCTCAACCTCGACCTCTTCGAGATCACGGGCGAAGACCGCTACATGGACAGCGTGGAGACGACGTATCTCAACAACTTCCTGCCGGGCGTGTTCCGCCGCGGCGACGGCAGCGCGTTCTTCGTCCGCGGATCGGCGCGCCACAACGTCCAGGACCAGTGCGGCTATGCCTTCAACAACTGCTGCGTGGCCAACGTGCCGCGCACGTGGATGGACGTCGCGGAGGGGACTGTCACGCGCGACCGC
>CAVEDG010000138.1:0-684 GCA_963614205.1 bacterium
CGCATCAACCGCTGCGACGAGCTCCTGCGCTACCTCAAGGCCGAGGAGTACTGACGCCGCTTCGATTCCCTTTACAACCCGAACAGAAACTGGTAGACTGAATGTCTCCAGATACGAGGACTTTTCCGTGTTGACAGAACAGACACCCAAACCCCACTCTCCGGGCGCAGGCGGCGCCTTGGTCACGCGCCGACAGGGGCGCGAATGGGCGCTGCAGATGCTCGTGCAGTTCGACCTCAATCCGCCGACCGCGCTGGACGAGGCCATCGGCGCGTTCTGGGACTACCTGACGCAGCTCGAGACCGACGCGGTGGCGGAGAGGCCGGAGACGAAGCACGTCTTCACCACGACCAACCCCGACCGGCAGGCCGCGCTCGCCGAAGTGCGCGCGTTCGCGGAGGAGCGCGTGCGCGGCGTGCTGGCGGAGCGCGATGCGCTCGATGCGCAGATCGAGGGCTTTCTGCGCAACTGGGCGCTCTATCGCCTCGGCACGGTGGAACGCGCCGCGCTGCGCATGTGCGCCTGGGAACTGCATCATTGCCCGGACATCCCCGCGCCGATTCTCGTGAACGAGGCGATCGACCTCGCGAAGTTCTTCTCCGAGACGCGGAGCGGCAAGTTCGTCAACGGCGTGCTCGACAAGCTCGCCCGGTCCATCCGCGCCCCGAAGGCCGAGACCTGGAC
>CAVEDG010000138.1:694-5356 GCA_963614205.1 bacterium
CTTCCGGGCGGACGCCGCGTGGCGCCGAGCGCCCGGGCCGGCCGTCGAGGGCGACGCCGTGCTGTTGCGCCGTTCCTGCCTTTCGGAGGTTTCCCCATGAAGAAACGGCATCTTCATCGCAAGCCGTTCCGGCGCGCGCTGCGCCGTCCCTTCGAGTGGCTGGGCATTCTGCTCGGTCTTGTGGTGTTCTCGAATCTGCCGCATCGGGCGATGCTCGCGGTGTGCGACGTCGCGAGCGCGGTGATGTTCGCCTTCGACCGCGCGGGCCGCGCCGTGGCGCTCTTCAACCTGCGCGTGATCACGGGCCGCTACGGACCCGACGTCGCCGCCTCTTCGGGCCGGGAGGCGCCGCCCACGCGCCGCGAGCGGCTGCTGCTGAAGCGCAGCTACCGCAACATGGCGCGCACGATCGGCCATGCGTTCTGGACGTGCCGCAACGCGCGCGCCCGCGCCGCCGCGGCGGGCGAGATGTGCGCGGCCGGCAAGGCGTTTCTTGCGGCGAACCGCCCGGCCGTCACGGTGTCGGGCCACATCGGCTGTTGGGAGATTCTTTCGCAGCTCGCGTTTCTGGAAGGGCACCGCATGATGTCCGTGGCAAAGGACATCGGCACGTCGGGCATGACGAAGCTGCTCATGAGGGCGCGGCGCTCGATCGGCCAGGAGATCGTGCACGCCGATGGCGCGTTTCGTCCGCTCATGCAGGGTCTGCGCGAGGGGAAGTCGCTCGGGCTGCTCGTCGACCAGGTCGTGAAGCCGCAGGATGGCGGCGTGTGGGTGCGGTTCTTCGGGCGGCCGATGCCGGTCTCGGCCGCGCCCGCGTTCTTCGCCGCGAAGGGGAAGGCGCCGATCGTCGTCGCGTGGAGCCGTCCGCTGGCGGATGGCCGCTATCGGTGCGAGGTGGTGGCGACGCATGCGTCCGCCGAGGCGCGCGACGTGTGGGGCGTGACGCAGGCGTGTCTGCGCGACCTCGAGCGCGTGATTCGCCGGCACCCGTCGTGCTGGGTGCTCAACTACCGGTATTTCCGCAAGACGCCCAACGCGGAGGCGCGTGCGCAGCTGGAGGCGCGCGAGGCCAAGGCCGCGGCGCGGGAGGTGCCGTCATGATGCCGGCGTCGCCGCGTCTGCTGTTCGTGGGAAACTTCCTCGTGCGCCACTGGGGCGCGGGGCGCACGGGCATCGACATGCGTCTGGCCGCGGGCGCGCTGCGCAACGGCTGGCAGGTGCTCACGTTCTCCGAGCGCGACATCGCGCGCTTTCTCGCGCCGCTTGGCTTTCTGCGCGGCATCGGCGCGCGGATGATGAACGCGCGCCTCGTGAAGACGGCGCGGAACTGGCGGCCGCACGTGATCTTCATCAGCCACTGCGACTACGTCACGAACGAGACGCTCGCGCACATCCGCGAAGCCGTGCCGGGCGTACGGCTCGTGCATCTCAACTGCGATTCGCCCGAGACGGAGCACTGCCGCGCGCAGATTCTGCGGCGCCGCGATGCGTGCGACGCGATCTTCTCGACCACGGCGGGCGAGATGCTCCGCACCTGGAAGACGCCGCGCAACGTGGTGGGCTACTTCCCGAATCCCAGCGACCCCTCCTTCGAGGTCGAGGACAATTCGGCGAAGACGGCCTTCACCTACGACCTCTTCTTCGCGGGGCGGCCCGCAATGGCCGACCGTCGCCGTCGTCTGCTCGACGACCTGCGGCCGCGCCTCGATCCCGCGCTGCGCCTCGGCTTCTTCGGCATGGGGCAGCCGCTTGTGCTCGGCCGCGACTACGAGGAGGCGATCGCCGCCTCGAAGATGGGGCTTTCGCTCAATCGCTTTCCGGACGGCAAGTGGTATGAATCCGACCGCATCACGCACCTCATGGGCAATGGCGTGCTGACGTTCCTCTACGACGCGCACCAGCTGACCGACTTCTTCTCGGAGCGCGAAGCCGCGTTCTTCCACACGGCGGAGGAACTGGCGGAGAAGATCGCCTTCTACCAGGCGCACGACGACGCGCGTCGCGCCGTGGCCGCCGCCGGCCGCGCGAAGTACCATGCGCTCTTCGACGCGCGCCGCGTGGTGCGCTACCTCGTGGAGGCCGCGCTGGGCGAGCCGTTCTCACAGCCCTACGAATGGGCGCACGAGTTCCTGCGATGAGCGCGTCTTTTCATCTGGGCTGGTCGTCGGCGGTGTATCCGCTGGAGGCGGGCGACCTGGCGGCGCTGCCGGAGGCCGACGGCGCGGCGTTCCCGGCGCTGCCGGCGGACGAGATTCTGCTGTTGATCCGACCGGGCGCGCCCGATGCGCTGTTGCGCGGCCGGGCGTTGGCGGCGGCCGCGGCGGCACGCGATCCGCGCGCGGTCGTGCCCGTGCGCATTGTCTTCGTGCCGACGATCGCACGGTGGAACGTGCTCGCCACGTGCGTGCGCGTGCTGCGCAACCGTTACCGCTACAAGAGCTCGGGCACGTACCACATTGCGCCCGCTGCCTTGCGCGCGCTCGGCGTGGAACGCGCGCTGCGCACGCCCGAGAACCCACAGCCGCGAGGAAGGATCGACCGGCAGGCGACCATGGCGAAACTGCTCGCCAGCCTGCGCGCGACGGGCTTTGACGACGCGCGCCCCATCTGCGTGCACGTGTGCCGCGTGGCGGGGCGGCGCGATTCCCTGCGCCAGGGGCACCACCGCATCAGCGCGTGCCTCGAATGCGGTGTCACGCGCATGGCCCTGCAGTTCTGCGCGGCGGGCGCGCTCGCCCGCCACGTCGATCCCGGTCCGCTGGGGTGGACGGCCGTGAGCGCCGCCGCACCCTTTGCGCCCGGCGTGCCGCAGCCCGCCGTCACGCCGCCCGCCGTCGAGAACCGCGCCGTGTTCCTCGAGAACAAGTACATCAACGACGTCTTCGAGACGGGCGTGTTCGCGGGCGCGTCGTGCATCGTGAAGCACTCGCGCACGGCCGTGTGGTCGATCGGCAACGAGTATCGCCTCAACGCGCGCCTCTACGCGGCGGCGCCCGCCGTTGTGCCGCGTCCGCTCGCCTGGCATCAGGAGCCGCACGGGAAGGGCGCGTGCGTGATCACGGAGCGCATCGCCGGGCCGAGCCTCACGCAGCTGCTCGCGCAGGGCCTCGCCGCCGCGCAGGCGGACGCCTTCGCGCGCGACATCCGCGCGCTCGCCGCGGCCCTGCGCGCCACGGGCGTCGTCCACCGCGACCTCTTCGCGGACAATCTGCTCCTCGGCGCGGACGGCCACCTCAAGGCGATCGACTGGCAGCTCGCGATCGACCGCGCCGCCTACCGCGAAGACCCGTGGGTGGCGCGTCACTGGAAGTTCCGGTACGTCGTCTTCGGCGTCAACCGCGAGCTCGGTCTGGGACGTTGGGACGACGCGCACGCGCTCGGCAAGATCCTCGCACGGTTTCCGCAGACCGCGACGGTGAAGGCCGTGCGCGACGAACTCGCCGCCGCATCGCCCGAGATGTCGTTTGCGGCGCCGCCGCGCGGACTCGACCGCGCGCGGCTCTGGCTCTACGGCTGTTCGCTGCGCGTGCAGATGCTGCTGCGCGGCCGCCGCCACCGCAAGTACGCGCAGCTCGAGCGCCGCTGGAAGACCGTGCGCGGCCGATTCTAGCGCGCGGGAGCGCGGCTGAAGAACGCCTTGGCCTGTTCGAGGTCGCCCTGTTCCTCCATGATCACGCCGAGGTTGTAGAAGGCGCAGTCGCAGCCGGCCGTCGCGGCGCGGCGCAGAAGCGTTTCCACGTATTCGGGCATGTAGAGCGCGCGGTTGGCGTCGCGCGCGTGCAGCAGGGCGGCGAGATTGTTCGCGGCGGCGGGACTCGTCTTGATGCGCAGCGCCGTGAGCGCGCGCGCCGCATCCGGGAACGTGTCGAAGCCCATGATCGGCCAGTCCTTCCGGCCATCCCACATCACGAACTGGTAGTCGCGCGGGCAGCCGTCCTTGGCGAGTTCGCTCGTGAGCAGCAGGTAGATGCGGTCGGTGATCTTCCAGCCCGCGATCCAGCCGCCCACGAGAACCGAGCCGCCGCCATGGAGGCCTTTCTGCGAGAGAATCGCGAAGGCGTCCCAGAAGTTCGGATCCATGTCCACGCGATAGCCCGCGAGCGCCTTCACGGTGGCGGCGTCGCAGCGGGCGAACTTCGCGTCGAGCGCCAGCACGGCCCATTCCGCGATGACCTTGTTCACGTAGGCGAGCGCGCGCGTGGAGCGCGCCCGCGCGTCGCCGCCGGCGTCGTCCCGCTTCAGGCGGTAGGTGCCGTCTTCCGCGCGTTCGAGCGCCTGTTCGAGCAGACGCTCGATGCGCGCGATGTCGAACGGCCATTGCGCCGGATCCGCGCCGGCGTCCGCCTCCACGCGCAGGGCCTTCGCCGGCGCCTTGAAGCCGTCGCGCGCGTCCAGCATGCGCGAGACGAGCGAACGCGGAAACGGCTCCGCCGCCGCGCCCGGCTGTGCGGCGAGAAGGGCGCAGGCCAGAAGCCCCAGAACCGTTGTGCCAATCTTCGCGCCGGTGAACACGACGTCCTTGGCCAGTGCGCACAGACCCGCCAGGACCGCCGCGAAAACGATGAGAGCCCTGTTGCTCATGTGCGCCTCTGGGTGTTCTAGGCGTTTTCGTCGGGCTCGGCGGCGACGACGGAGACGGAGACGAGGCTCGCGCCCTCG
>CAVEDG010000139.1:0-5349 GCA_963614205.1 bacterium
CTTCATGAGGAGGTTCGTCTTCGGCAGGCTCGGCTGCTCGATCCAGCCGATGATGTCCGCCGGGGCGCCGGCCGCCACGGCCGCGTCGAGCACGATCTTCGCCGCCGAAATCGTCGACTTCTTGGCGCGCGGATGCGGGCTGATCACGATGCCGTTGCGCGTCTTGAGCGCGAGCAGCGTCTTGAAGATGGCCGTGGAGGTCGGGTTCGTGGTCGGAATCACCGCGCCGATCACGCCGATCGGCTCCGCGATCTTCATCATGCCGCCGGCCTGGTCTTCCTCGACCACGCCGCACGTCTTCGTGTTCTTGTAGGTGTTGTAGATGTACTCGGCGGCAAAGTGGTTCTTGATGATCTTGTCTTCCACAATGCCCATGCCGGTCTCTTCGACCGCGAGCTTCGCCAGCGGAATGCGCTGCCTGTTGGCTGCGAGCGCCGCCGCCTTGAAGATCTCATCGACCTGTTCCTGAGAGTACGTGGCGTATTTCTGCTGCGCCGCTCTCACGCGCGCAAGGGTTGCCTCGAGTTCCGCGACCCCGGCGTCCACCGCCGGCTTCGCGATCTGGTCTGCGCTTTCCATCGCTGGTTGTTCCTTCCTTGATTCTTTCTGTTCGCGTCCCCTTTTGCGGGACGACGCGAAATAGTATACCAAGTTCTGAATCGCTACACAAGTAGCGATTTGATTTTTTCGAAGAAATCACTCGAATTCGAGCGTCGGATCGAAGGGATAGCGGCCGAACGCCGCGCCGTAGACGGCGAGGCCGCCCTTCGCGGTCTCAAGGCGCACCGTCACCGTGCCGTCCTTGCCCTTCGCGAGCACGTCGGCGGGGATCTCCGCCTCCACGAGATAGCCGTAGCTGCCGGCCTCGTGGAGTGTGCGGTCGCGCTTCTGCGCCATCCAGGAGAGGAAGCCGCGGTGGTCGGCGGGATCGTCCGGCAGCGTCTGCGTCTTCACGAGCGCGCCGTTCACGATCACCTTCACCTCGCCCGGCCACTTCACGTCGCACGTCATCGGATAGGCGTTCGGATTCTTCGAGCGGTCGGCAAAGCCGCCGCCGAGCATGCAGTCGAGGTCGAGCACGCCCTTGTCCACGCCGTTCGAGTCCTTCGCGTTGAGGCGCTTGGCGGAGACCTCCGCGCGGAACACGGCCTTCGCCGCGCCCGCCGGCGCGTTCGTGAACACGTACTCGAAGAAGCCCGCGCCCGCGCCGTTGGCCTTGAGGCCGCCCAGCACATTCCACTGCTTCTGGCTCCACTGCGCCTTCGCGAAGGCGCCGGGCGCGACCGCGCGGACGTTCGCCGGCGCGGCGCCGCGCGTGGCGAAGCACGCGAAGTTGCGCGCCACCGTCTTCTCGCCGTCGCGCAGCGCGAAGCAGACCACGCCCGCCGCCGTCTCGTCCGGCAGCTTCACGGGCACGTCGAAGAGGCGGCCGTTCTGCCACGAGGCCGCCGTGAACGCGCCCGCCTCCTGCCACGGGCCTTCCGTCAGGCGGCCGCGCGCGTCCCACGCCCGCACGCGGTACGCCACGGCGAGCCGGCGCCCGGCGTAGCGGTCCGTGGTGAGCGACACGTCCACGGGCATCGTCCAGGTCTCGCCCGCCTTGAACGCGCGGCCGAGCTCGCGGTCGAGCGGCAGGTAGGCGTCCGCATGCCAGTCGGCGAGGCCGCTTTCGGGGAAGAGCTCCTCGATGCCCGTGTACTTGGGCGTGCGGTCGTAGCGCACGTAGCCGTTCCACTCGTTGATCACGTCGTGGTGCTCCGTGTAGAGCCAGCCGCCGCACTTGAGGTTGCGACGGAAGGCGTTGATCATGCAGTGGTAGTCCCACGACCAGTCGCAGTCGCCCGTGGAGCCCTTGTAGCCCCACACGTTGCCGCACTCGCTGTTGAACATGGGCGCGCCGTTCTGCGCGAAGCCGCCGATGTAGTTGTGCTTCGAGCCGGGGAACGTGTTGCGGCACCAGCCGTCGACCGACTTCTCCCATTCATAGCCCGGCAGATAGGTGTGCCACGTGTTGATGTCGGAGAGCACGTGGTCGAGGTTGCACGCCGAGTTGTCCTCCACGAGGCGCGTGGGGTCGAGCGCCTTCGCCCGCGCGTAGACGTCCGCCACGGCGCGGCGCACCCAGGGCGCGTAGCGCTTCGCGCGGTCGCCGCCCCAGTTCTGGCCGTCGGCGAAGAGGCCCCAGGTTTCGTTGAAGAGCACCCAGGAGAAGATGGCGGGGTGGTTGTAGTCGCGCGCGATCATGTCCTCAAGGCAGAAGGCGTGCTCGCGGAACATCGCCTCGCTCGCGGGGCCCCAGGCGTTGGGCACGTCGGCCATGATCAGCAGGCCGAGCTTGTCGGCCCAGTAGAGCTTGCGCGGAATCTCGACCTTGATGTGCACGCGGTTTCCGGTGAGGCCGAGTTTCTTCGAGAGCAGGATCTCGTTCTTCATGAAGGCGTCGCTCGGGAAGGTGTAGAAGCCCTCCGGGTGGTAGCTCTGGTCGAGCGTGAGCTGCAGGTAGAGCGGCTTGCCGTTGAGCGTGACGTAGGGATGGCCCGTGCCCGGCATCTTGCCCACGCCGATCGCGCGCATGCCGAAGTAGGTGCGCACCTCGTCCACCTCCGCCGCGCGCGCCTCGGGGCGCAGCGCGCACGTGACGTCGTAGAGGTACGGGTTCTCGAGATCCCACAGCTTCACGTCGCGCAGGGCGATCTTGATCTTCGCGCTCATCTGCCCCGGCGCAAACGCGGCCATGGCGGGCTTGGCGCGGTCTTCCTCGCGGAAGCGCACCTCGAAGGCGAGCGGCTCCTTCGCGGGCGCGCCGAGGCGCACCTCCGCCGTCACCGCGCGGTTCTCGAGGTCGGGCGTGAAGTGGACGCTCCGCAGGAACTCCTGTCCGCGCGCCTCAAGGTAGACGGTCTGCCACACGCCGCGCGCGTTGCCGTAGGCCTGCTTGCCGTAGAGGCGCCAGTCGCGCGCCGCGGCGGCATTGGGCAGATCCCACGCGCGCAGGGTGATCTTCTGCGCCGCGCCCCACTTCACGTGGTCGGTGAGCTCGAACTCGAACGGCGTGTAGCCGCCGGAATGCTCGCCGAGGCGCGCGCCGTCGATCCAGCACGCGGTGTCGTGGTCGCTCGCGCCGACGACGAGGAACACGCGCTTCCCCTTCCAGTCGGCCGGCACGGTGACGTCGCGCCGGTACCAGCCCACGTCCGCCTCGTCCTTCACGCCGGAGAGCGCGCTGCCCCACGGGAACGGCACGACGATCGTGCGGTCGAAGCGCGCGTCGTCCGCGGCGAACCACTTTTCGGCGAGGCCCTTGTCGGCCTTGTCGAAGGCGAAGCGCCAATCGCCGTTCAGGTTGAGCCACTGGGCGCGCTCCCAGTCGGGCCGCGGGTGTTCCGGCAGCGGAATCGCCGCGCCGGCGGTGAGCGCCGCGCCCGTGGCGGCGGCGAGGATCAGGCGTGTCAGGGTGTTCATCGTCAGTCTTTCGTCTTTCGGTTGTTCAGATAGAGTTCGTCGAAGTTCTCGAGGTCCGGGTAGGCCGGGCACGTAAGCGTGGTTTTTCGGAAGAGCTCGCCGCAGAGACGGCGGAAGCCTTCGCGGAAACGCTCGGCGCGCAGCGCGGCGAGCGCCTGGCGGCGCGTGGACGCCGTGCCCGCGCGGCGCATCTCGGCAAGGCGCGCGTCGACCGCCGCCGCCGGCACGTCGATTCTGTCGCGCACCTCGCGCGCGATGAAGGCGTCGATCAGCACGCCCTCGCGGAAGTCGCGCCGCTTCACGTCTTCGGGCAGCGGCCCTTCGCGGAAGAACTGCTCGGGCGTGAGGCCGCGGCTCTTGAGGCGCGCGGCGATCTGCGCGAGCGAGGCCTTCTCGTCGGCGGGCGTGGCCGTGACGCCGCGGGCGAGCGCCGCGGCGAGCAGCGTCTCCTTCACGATCCACATCTTGGCGGCCTGGCGGCGGTAGTAGGGCAGCGCCGCCGCCTCGGCAAAGGCCGCGGCGTTGGACGGCGCGGCCGTGCGGCGCGCGTCGTCGAGCAGCGTGCGCGCGCGCAGGTCGAGCTCGCCCACCGTGAGCGCGCGGCCGTTCACGAGCACGGCCGGCCGCCACGGCCGATGCGCCCAGAGCGCGACGCCGCCGGCGACAAGGCCGAACACAAGCGCGACGCCGACGCCGGCGCGCGCGATCCTGCGGGTGACGGTCTTCATGCGAGCGTGGCGAGCATGCCGTTCGCGACGTTGTGCGCCGTGCGCTCGCCTTCGAGATGGGCGAGCACCACGAGCGCGAAGAGCGTCGCCGCGCCCGGACCCTGCCCCGTGATGAGCTGGCGGTCGGCGACCACCGGCACGGACTGCACGGGCCGCCCCATCTCCGGCATGCACGAGGGATAGCACGTCACGTCCTCGTCGTCGATCACGGCCGCCGCCTCCAGCACGGTCGGCGCGGCGCAGATCGCGCAGAGCAGGCGTTCGTCCGCCTTCTGCCGACGCAGACGCTCGAGCAGCGGCGCACAGTCGCGAAGATTTTTCGTGCCTTCTCCGCCGCCGGGGAGTATAATGGCGTCGTATTCGTTTTCCAGGACATCCGCGAGGCGGGCATCCGCCTGCATCGTGATGCCGTGGGCGGAACGGACGCCGGGCGTATCGCCCAGCGCCGCCGTGACCACGTCGACTCCGCCGCGGCGGAGCACGTCGACGATCGCGACCGCTTCGATGTCCTCGAAACCGTCGGCCAGTGGAACAAGAACTTTTGTCATGACAAGGAGAGTATAGCAAAATGATGACACCGGAGACAATCGCAAAGATCAAGGCGCTCATGAACGAGGCGCACGTGTACGAGGACGACCTCGAGGAGTCGTTCATCCTCGGCGGCGGCCCGGGCGGCCAGAAGACGAACAAGACGTCGTCCGTGGTGCGCCTCGTGCATCCGCCCTCGGGACTGCAGGTGCGCTGCGGCGAGAACCGGTCGCGCGAGATCAACCGCTGGCTCGCGCGCCGCGCACTCGCCGAGCGCCTCCTCGCGCGCGAGCAGGGCCGCAAGAGCGACGCTCAGCAGGCCCGCGAGAAGAAACGCCGCCAGAAGCGCCGCCGCTCCCGCCGCCAGAAGCAGCGCATGCTCGACGACAAGCACGCCCACGCCGCCAAGAAGGCCCTGCGCCGCCCCGTCGCCGGAGACTGAACCGCCCCAGAAGGGCTCGCGCGTCAGTTCCAGTATAAGCCTCTCCTTAGGCGAAGAGCCAGGTCGAGAGATAGCGCTCGCCGGTGTCGGGCAAAAGGACGACGATCGTCTTGCCCGTGTACTCGCGCGTCTTCGCGAGCTCGAGCGCCGCGTGGAGCGCCGCGCCGGACGAGATGCCGACGAGCAGGC
>CAVEDG010000140.1:0-5241 GCA_963614205.1 bacterium
CACGGTCAGAATGGAACAGAAGGTTTCGGAAATTGGCATGGCGAGTAGTATAGCATATCGGCGTAAAATATGGTATCATATTCGGAATCCGCGCGCGGAGAGAACACGGCCGCGGCGGAAACCTGAAAACGAACTGGAATGACGATGAACTCAAGACTTGGCGCATGGACGTTGGCTGCGGGACTGACGCTGCTGGGGAGCGGCGCGTGGGGAGAGATCGAGGCGCCGGCGCCGGAAAGCGCGTATGCCTCGCCGGAGTTCCTCGCGGCCGCGCCGGACGGGGCGAGCGTGTTCGCCACGTGCGCCACGGGGCGCAAGGTCATGCACGTGGCGCTGGACGGCGCGGTGCGGCGCAGCTGGCCGCTTGAAAGCCACGCGGCCAGGGGCGTGCCGGTGAATCCGTCGGGCATTGCCGCCGCGAACGGCCGCGTGTACGTGACGTGCGGCGTGCAGGCGGGCGAACTCCAGGTCTTCAAGGACGACGGCGCGTTCGTGGCGAGCATCCCCGTGGGCCATTCGCCGTGCGCGCCCGTGGTGGCGGGGCAGACGGCCTACGTGCTCAACCGCTTCGCCAACCGCGTGAGCGTCGTCGATCTCGCCGCGGGCAAGGTCGCGGCCACGGTGAACGTGCTGCGCGAACCGTTCGCGGCCGGCCTCGGCGCGGGCGGGAAGCTTCTCTTCGTGGCGAACCACCTGCCGTACTGCGCGGCGACGGACGACGTGGTGGCGGCGAGCGTAAGCGTGATCGACACGGCCACGCGCGCGGTGCGCCACGTGATGCTGCCCAACGGCTCCACGGCCGTGCGCGGGCTGGGCGTTTCGCCCGACGGCGCGTTCGTCTACGTCACCCACTCGATGGGACGCTACCAGCTGCCGACGACGCAGCTGGAACGCGGCTGGATGAACACGGCGGCGCTCTCCGTCTTCGACGGCGCCACGGGCGCCTACGTGAACACCGTGCTGCTCGACGACGTGGACCGCGGCGCCGCGAACCCCTGGGGCGTGACCGTGACGGCGGATGGCAAAACGCTCGTGGTCGCGCACGCCGGCACGGGCGAAATCTCCATCATCGACCGCCACGCGCTGCACGACCGCCTCGTGAAGGCCGCCAAGGGCGAAAGCGCGAGCGGCATCGTCAAGAGCGCCGAGGACGTGCCGAACGACCTCGCGTTCCTCGTCTCGATCCGCCGGCGCGTGCTGGTGGGCGGGGACGGCCCGCGCGGCGTCGTCGCGCTCGGCCGCACCGCCGTGGCCGCGCTCTATTTCGCGGACGCGCTCGGCGCCGTGGCGCTCGACGACCCCGCCGCCACCGCGAAGACGCTGCCCGTGGCGCCGCGCCAGGATCTCGCGAAGGACCGCGTGCGCCGCGGCGAACTGCTCTTCAACGACGCCTCGATGTGCTTCCAGCAGTGGCAGAGCTGCGCCAGCTGCCACCCCGACGGCCGCGCGGACGCGCTCAACTGGGACCTGCTCAACGACGGCATGGGCAACCCCAAGCAGACGAAGAACGAGCTCTACGTGCAGTGGACGCCGCCCACGATGGTCACGGGCATCCGCCACGACATGCACGAATGCAACAGGGCCGGTCTCGTGCACATCCAGTTCGTCACGCGCCCCGAGGAGGACGTGTTCTGCTTCGACGCCTACTGCACGGCGATGAAGCCCGTGCCGAGCCCCTACCTCGTGAACGGCCAGCTCTCCGCGCGCGCCAAGCGCGGCGAGAAGATCTTCCAGAAGGCGAAGTGCGGCGACTGCCACACGCCGACCTCGAAGGGCCCGCACGGCGAGCGCCTCTGGACCGACTGCAGGAAGTACGACGTCGGCACGGGCGCGGACACCGAGGTCGGCCGCCTCTTCGACACGCCCACGCTCTCCGAGTGCTGGCGCACGGCCCCCTACCTCTACGACGGCCGCGCCCTCACGATGGAAGAGGTGCTGACCACCGCCAACCCGAACGACAGGCACGGCGAGACCTCGAAGCTCTCCAAGGAGGAGATCAAGGATCTCGCGGAGTACGTGCTCTCGCTGTAAAGGAGTCTCCCCACTATGCCGATCACGCCCACAATGAAGGATCACCGCTCGCTCTTCCGCCAGCTGCTCGTTGGCATGTACGACGCGGTGCTGATCACCGACCCAAGCGGACACCTCCTCGAGCTCAACCCGCGCGCGAAGGAGTTCTTCCAGTACGAAACCGACGAGGTGATGGATAGCCCCATCGGGCGCTTCATCCCCGGCGTGACGCCCGAGATCGTGGCGCGCATCCGCACCGGCCTCGAACAGGCGCGCCACATGATGCTCGACGCGAACTGCCTGCGCAAGGACGGCTCGTCGTTCCCGGCGGAGGTCACGGTGAGCCTGATCGACCTGCTCGATCCCGGCGACCTCGTCTTCACGATCCGCAACACCGAGCGCCGCCGCCGCCAGCTCGCCACGTTCCGCACGCGCCAGAACGCCTACGACATCGCGCAGGCCGCCCTCTTCGCCTGTGCGCCCGACGGCCGCTTCCGCTGCGTCAACCCCGCCTTCCTCGACATGTTCGGCTACGCGGACGAGGCCGAGGCGCTGAAGCTCTCGTTCTCCGACGTGATGGACGACGCGCCGATGGCGGAACACTTCGCCGCCGCGCTCGCCGGCGACAAGACGGCGGTGCGCATCACGGCGCAGGAGGATTCCGACGAATCGGGCGACGTGGAGATCCAGCTCGGCCCCGACCTCCAGAACAAGAAGATCGTGGGCGTGGTGGGGTCGATCATCCGCGTGTAACGAGTCCGACAGAAACGAAGCACACATGAGAGCCGCACCGAAATTCACCGCCAACGTCGAAACGCTGATCATCAACCGCCCCGACGCGGGCAAGACGCTGCAGGACGCGCTGGCCGCGCGCCTCGGCCTGTCGCGCCGCGCCGCGAAGGCGATCATCGACGGGCGCAGCGTGTGGGTGAACCGCCGCTGCGTGTGGATCGCGCACCACGCGCTCAAGACGGGCGACGTCGTCGAGATCCCGAAGATCGTGGTGGCGGGCGCGCGCCGCCAGGCGGGCAGCGCGAAGCCGGTCGCCGCGTCCGCCGCCGCTCCCGCGGAGGAACGCCGCCATGTGCGCGTGCTCGTGGAGACGCCGGACTACGTCGTGGCCGACAAGCCCGCGGGCCTTCTGTCGAACGAAGATCCGAAGTCCGTGGAGGCGATCCTGCGCGCGCAGCTCAACCAGCCCACGCTGCAGGCCGTGCACCGGCTCGACCGCGACACGTCGGGCTGCCTGCTGCTCGCGAAGACGTTTGCCGCCTTCACCGCCGCCGTGGAGGTCTTCAAGACGCGCCGCGTGGCGAAGACGTACGCCGCGATCGCCGCGGGCGAGTTCCCCTACGCCTACCAGAAGATCGACACGCCGCTCGACGACCAGCCCGCCGTCTCGATCGTCACGCGCGAGGCGCAGGGCGACGAGGCCACCTTCCTCTTCGTGCGCATCGAGACGGGGCGCACGAACCAGATCCGCCGGCACCTCGCGGGCGTGCGCCACCCCATCGTGGGCGACCGCACGTTCGGGCTCAAGAGCGCGCGCGATCCGCGCCTCATGTCCGTGCCGCGCCAGATGCTGCACGCCACGGCGCTTGTGCTGCCCGACCCGATGCGGCGCGGCGAGACCATCAAGGCCCATTCGCCGCTGCCGGCCGACTTCCGCGCCACGCTCAAGTTGTTCGACATGGGGCCGCGCAAGGGGCGCGCTCCGCGTCGGTGAGATAGCACGTGGGGTCTTCGCCCCAGAGGTCGCCCGTCACGGCCTCGCCGCGCGCGCGGAAGTTGCCGCCGCAGAGATCGAGCCAGCGGCACGCGCGGCAGCGCCCCTTCACGAGCGTCTTCTTGCGGCGCATGAGGTCGAGCAGCGAACCCGGCTCGGGGTTGCCCCAGATCTGCGAGAACGGCTTTTCGAGCACGTTGCCCACGGGGTGGTTGCGCCAGAACTGGTCGGGATAGACCGTGCCGTCCCACGAAATGCAGCCGATGCCCTCGCCGGAGGCGTTGCCGCCGTTGAGGGTGAGCAGGTCGAGCGCCGTCTGGGCGTTGGGGTGGTTCTCGGCCTTCATGCGCAGGTAGAGCGCGATGCCGTCGCAGGGGTTGTCGACGGTGAGCACCTCCACGGGAAAGCCCGTGTCGAAGCAGGCGCGCGTCTGGTCGACGATCGTGTTGAGCGCGGCGCGCGCCTCGGCGTGGTTGAGATCCGTCGCGGCGATCTCGCGGCCGCGCCCCGTGTAGACGAGGTGATAGAGGCAGATGCGCGGCACGCGCTCGGCGCGCATGAGGTCGAAGATCGCGGGAATCGCCGCCATGTTGTCGCGCGTCATCGTCACGCGCAGCCCCACCTTGACGTCACGCGCGCGAAGACGGCGAATCGCCGCCAGCGCGTCGCGGTAGGCGCCGGCGCGACGACGAAAGGCGTCGTGGATCTGCTCGGTGCCGTCGATCGAAATGCCCACGTAGGCCACGCCGAGATCGCGGATCCAGTCCGCCCAGGCGTCGTCGATGAGCGTGCCGTTCGTGGAGAACGTCACGCGCAGGCCGCGCTCCTTCGCGTGCGCGGCGAGGTCGCGGATGTCGGGCCGCGTGAACGGCTCGCCGCCCGAGAAGAGCACCACGGGCACGCCGAAGTCCGCCAGGTCGTCGATCACGGCAAACGCCTGCGCCGTGTCGAGCACGCGCTGCCGCCCCGCATAGGCGGCGTAGCAGTGCGAGCACGCGAGGTTGCACGTGGGCGTGCAGTTCCACACGACCACGGGCCGGCGATGGACGCCGCGCCGGTAGCGCAGCGCGTCCGAGGCCTCGACCGTGCCGCAGTAGAGCTTTGAAATGCCGATCATCTAGCGATTGAAGCCCTTGGCGGTGAGGAACTCCCACGCGCGGTCCATCCACGTGTAGCTGCCCGTGCCGGGCGACGCCTTGTTCTGGAAGCAGTGCGGACGCAGCGCGAGCGTGTGGAGATCGCTCTGCACGCCCATCTTGCGCATCTGTTCCCACGCCTTCACCGAGTTCATCGCCGCCCAGCCGTCCGCGTCGCCGTGGATGAAGACGACCGGCGCCGTGTCCATGTCGAAGAGCTGCTCCGGCACGATGACGGCGGAGTCGTCATTGCCGCCCGTCGTGTTGTTCCGGTCCGCGCCGTCCGTCAGGCCGTACGCCGGATAGATCGCGATGCCCCACTGCACCTTGCAGGAGATCTTGTCGAGGTCGTCGATCGGCGCGTAGGCG
>CAVEDG010000141.1:0-5204 GCA_963614205.1 bacterium
AGTCGCGCGCGCACGGTCTTGGCATCGGCCTCGCCCTCTCGCGCACCCTGGCGCGGGATCTGCATGGCGACCTCACGGTCGCGCCCCGTCCCGGCGGCGGCTGCGTCTTCACGCTCGACCTGCCCTGCCCGGAAGCGTAGTCGCCGCGCAGCCGAAGGCAAGCCCGGCCGCGGGGGCGACGACTTCGGGAATCAGCAGCGCGAGACCGGCGGTCGCCACGAGCGAACACGCAAGATACAGAAACGGCGACACCGCACACGGCAGGTGCGTGGACACGCGGAAGCGATTGCCGTCCACGGGTTTCACGTACAGCACGGCGCGGCGCAGATCCAGCGGCACGGCGTGATCCGCGATCCAGCGACCGCGCAGATCCACGCGCTTCGGCGGCGACCCCGCCACGGTCACGCGCAGGGCGCGGTCGGCGGCAAGGTCGAGCGTGACGGCGCGCGTCTTCGGCAGCGCCGCGTGGAAAACGATGCGCATGCGCTCGGGCCGTTCGTCGAGACGCTGCGCAATCTGCGCGAGATAGCCGGCCACGTCGTCGGGACGCGACGCCTCCTCCACGATCTCCACGCGCACGGGCAACCCCCAGCGCCGCGCCCGCCACCAGGCGAGCGCGAACGGCAGCAGAAACGCCGCGAGGAACAGGACGGTGGTCAGCTCAAGCCGCATGCCGCCGCCTCCCCTTCGGGCGCGTCGCACGCGATGCGCGCGAGATCGACGAAGATGCGCAGCGCGTCGGTGAGCCGCAGCTTCGAGCCCGGCACGTCGCGCCATTCGGAGAGCGCCTGCTCCAGCACGTCGCGCTTCAGCGTCTCCGCCGGAATGCGCCGCAGCAGCTCCACGTCGAAGAGCCAGCGCGAACGGAACGGCGCCTCGAACACGCGCGCGGCGAGGTCGCTGCGGAAGATCTTCGCGCCGCACTGCGTGTCGTAGACGGGCGCGCGCAGCACGCGGCGGATGAGCGCCTTCATGATCGTGGCCGAAAGACTGCGGAAGAACGTGCGCTCGATGTGCGCGCCCAGATGCGGCCAGCGCGCGCCGAGCACGGCCTGCGCATGGGGGGCGCGCGCCACGGCCGCGCGAAAGGCCGCCAGCTCGGCGAGCGGCGTGGCGAGGTCGGCGTCCCAGTAGCCGATCCAGTCCGTCTGCGTGTGCGCGAGCAGATGGTGCACGCCGGCGCGCACGGCCTCGGCCTTGCCCACGTTGCGCGGCAGATAGATGGCCTCGATGGCGGGCGACTGGCGGGCGAGAAAGGCGAGCGTCTCCGCCGTCGCGTCCGTGGAACCGTCGTCCACGAAGAGGAACGTGAGCCAGGGGAAGACGCGGATGGCGTCGAGGAAGGCGGAGACGTCCAGACGACGATGCTCGTTCTTGCACGGGATCACCAGCGCAAGCGTCATCTTGTCGATCATCGAATCTTTCCGGGCATCATTCACGCCAATCAGTCTACACCGCGAACGTGTCGCCGACCTTATGCCAACATGACGAATTGGCAAGGTTTTGAAAGATGCCCACAAGCGTGGAGAAATATGCTATACTCTTGCGCGTGAAGAGAAGGATACTTGCGTCATGAAGTTCTGGTTCGGATCAAAATCGGCAACGAAGCCCGAAACGCCCGCGCCGACGCCGCCTCCCGCTGCGCCGACGCCGTCTTCCGCGTCCGCCGTGCCCGCCGCGCCCGCGGCGGCCTCGCCCGTTTCCGCGCCCGCCGAGGCGCTGCCGCATCCGCCGCCGCCCCGCCTGGGCGAAGGTTCGCTTGCGGAGGTCGATCCGGAGAAGCCGCTGGCCAAGGCCACGTCGCTCGTCCGGCCCCAGGCGAACCAGAAGGTGCTCTACTACCAGCTCATGAACGGCCTCTACGACGCCGTGCTCATCCTGGACGACAACGGCCACATCGTGGACTGCAACAATCGCGTGGAGCCCGTGCTTGGCTACACGCGCGACGAGATGTGGGACCTGCCCGTCTCCACCGTCGTCAAGGGCATCGGCCCGCAGATCTTCCAGCAGATGCGCGATGCCCTTCACGACAGCCACCAGGTGCTCATCAACGCGAAGTGCACGCGCAAGGACGGCAAGAGCTTCCAGGGCGAAGTGGGCGTGTGCATCATGCGCCTCACGCGCGGCGAGAATCTCGTCTTCACGATCCGCAACGTGGAGAAGCGCATTGCCGCGCTGCGCGACCAGATTCTGCGCGAGCTCAAGCCCGCCGCGGCGACCGCCGCCGCGCCCGCGAAGCCGCGCATGGTGCTGCGCAAGGTCACGCGGCCCGGCGACGCGCCCGCCGCCGCCGCGCCGGAGGCGAAGAAGCCGATGATGGTGCGGCCCATCCCCGTGCTGAAGAAGGTCAACAACTGAGGAGAGGTGCGCCATGGCAAACGTCCAATCGACCGAGCCGGACGTGATTCCGGTGGAGAAGATCAAGGAGGCGCACGCGATCTGCATGCGCGATCCGAAACTCGCGAAGTACTTCGAGGACGCGCCGGCGGGCGCGCGCGAGTACATCGCGCTCATGTTCTACTGCACGGTGTTCAGCGACGAACTGAGCGACGACCTCTGCGCGAAGTACCAGCAGGAGGTGGAGACCGACCTCACGCGCGACGACGTGCTCTACCTCGCCACGCACGAGACGAACCCCATTTCCAAGACGCACTTCCGCGAGCTCTACGTGGAGATGACACAGGCCGAGGAGGCGCCGGCCCCTGCGCCGGCCCCCGTCGCGCCTCCTGCGGGCGACGTCTACGCGGAGGCGATGCGCGCCGAGCTCACCGCGATGCGCGCGGAGCTCACCGCCATTCGCGCGGAACTCGGCACGGTGCGCACGGAGCTTGCGCGCCTGCGCCATGAACTCGTCTAGCGCGGCCGTGCGGATGCCTTCGTTCATGAGGCTGGCGCGCGCGTGCGCGCTGCTGCTGCTCGCGTGCGGCGCGGGCTGCTCGCGCGAGGAGCGCGCGCCCATCCCGCCGCCGCCCGCCGCCGACGCGAATACGGTCGCGCTGGCGCTCGGCGCGCAGCAGGCGTCCGGCGGTCTCATCGCGCGCGACGTGAACTTCTCGGGCACGAATCCGCCGGCGCGCGCGAGCTGGGACTTCACGGTTTCATGCGACCTGCGCCTGCGCTCGGGCGTGCAGTTCGACTTCTTCTGCGACGACCTTGAGCAGTTCTCCTCCTTCAGCTGCTACTTCCGCAGCGGCGACGGCTGGTATCACGGCACGTTCGCGCCGGAGGAAAACGGCGCGTGGCAGCGCGTGACCGTGCTGAAGTCCGCATGCAGCCTCGAAGGCAAGCCCCAAGGCTGGGGGAACATCACCGCGCTGCGCATCAGCGGCTGGCGCGCGGGCACGGGCCGGACGCGCGTGGCGCTCGCCAACGTGGCCGAGGCGGGCGGCCGGCCCGACGTCGCCGTGGTCTACGCCGACTCGCTCGCGGCGACGCGCGGCGCGGCCGAGGCGAAGAGCTGTCTCACGTTTGCGGGCACCCTGGCCGCCTCCCTGCGCGCGATCGGCGTGGAGCCCGTGGTCATGGCCGACACGGATCTTTCGGAGGCGGCGCTCGCGCACGTGGCCGCCGTGGCGCTGCCCTACAATCCCTCGCTCGCCACGAACGCGCTTGCAGGCCTGCGCGCGGCCGTGGCGCAGGGCAAGCGCGTGTTCGCCTGCTACGCGCAGCCGCGGGAGGTGCTCGACCTGCTCGGCGTGCGGCTCGTCGGCGGCGGCCGGCGGCCCGGCGACGAGGGACTCGCGCCGATCGCGGGCTTTCTCCGCACGGGCGCGGGACTGGCGGGCCAGCCCGCGTTTTCGCCGCAGGCCTCGTGGATGACGCAGACGCCCGCGCGCACGAACGGCGTGGAAGTGCTCGCGGAATGGGCGGACGGCCATCGCGCGTCGCTCGGCATTCCCGCGCTCGTGCGCACGCGAGCGGGCCTCTACATGAGCCATGTGTGGCTCGGCGGCGTGGACGGCGAGCCGGCCGCGCTCATGCGGGCGATCGTGCGCGACCTCGCGCCGTCGCTCGTGGGCAAGGTGGCCGTGCACGAGGCGGATGCGCGCCGCCGGGCGGACGAGATGCGCGCGTGGCTCGCGAACCAGCCGTCGCGGCCGGGTGAACATCGCGCGTTCTGGTGCCACAGCGCGCGCGGCATGGGCGGCGACCGCGACTGGGACGGCACGGTGCGCTTCCTGCGCGACAACGGCTTCAACGCGCTCATCGCCAATCTGTGCTGGGGCGGCGTGGCGTTCTACGACTCGAAGGTGCTGCCCGTGGCGAACGACGTGGCCAGGCGCGGAGACGCCTTCGCGCAGTGCCGCGCCGCGTGCCGCACATACGGCGTGAAGATGCACGTGTGGAAGGTGTGCTGGAACATGGGCGGCTCCACGGGCAAGGCGTTCGAGCGGCAGATGGTCGCCGCCGGCCGCACGCAGGTGGACGCCAAGGGCAAGGCGCTCACGCGCTGGCTCTGCCCGTCCCATCCCGAGAACCAGCAGCTCGAGATCGACGCGATGCTCGAGCTCGCGCACAAGGGCGCGGACGGCGTGCACTTCGACTACATCCGCTATCCCGGCGAGACGAGCTGCTTCTGCGACGGCTGCCGCGCGCGCTTCGCCGCCACGCTGACGGCCGAACAGACGGGCGCGCTCACGAACTGGCCCGGCGCCGTGTATGGCGCGGGCGCGCCGCTCAAGCGGGAGTGGACGGCGTTCCGCGCCGGCAACATCTCGCGCGTGGTGCAGGAGGTGTCGCGGCGCGTGCGCGCCGAGACGCCGGGCGTGCAGGTGTCGGCCGCGCTCTTCGGAAATCCCGCGCGCGACCCCGAGACGATCGCGCAGGACTGGCCGCGCTGGTGCCGCGAAGGCTGGCTCGACTTCGCGTGCAACATGGACTACGTGGAATCCGCGGCCCTCTTCCGCAGCCAGGTGCGCGCGCAGCTGGCCGCCGCGGGCAAGACGCCCCTCTATCCCGGCATCGGGTTGTCGTGCTGGGAGAACGACGGGCGCGACGCCGTGCGCCTCGCCAAGCAGATTGCCGCCGCGCGGTCGCTCGGCCTCGGCGGCTTCACCGTGTTCAACCTCGACCGCCGCGCCGAACGCGCCCTGCCGCTGCTGCGCCTCGGCCCCACCCGCGAGGACTGACCGCCACGAACAAGCAAAGGACGACGACGCGATGACCGTGATGAAACGCATTGGATTGATGGTGGCCCTAATGGC
>CAVEDG010000142.1:0-5116 GCA_963614205.1 bacterium
CCATTAACCATTAACCTTTAACTTCTAACTGCCTTCTAACTTTTAACCTTTAACCATTAACCATTAACCTTTAACTTCTAACTGCCTTCTAACTTTTAACCTTTAACCTTTAACCTTTAACCTTTAACTTCTAACTGCCTTCTAACTTTTAACCTTTAACTTTTAACCTTTAACTTCTAACTGCCTTCTAACTTTTAACCTTTAACCTTTAACCTTTAACCTTTAACTTCTAACTGCCTTCTAACTTTTAACCTTTAACTTTTAACCTTTAACTTCTAACTGCCTTCTAACTTTTAACCTTTAACTTTTAACTTTTAACTTTTAAAATGAAACTTAAGCTTGTCCTTGCACTGGTCCTGATGGCCTTCGGCGTCTTCGCGCAGGAGGCGATGCCGAAGGAGTTCCGCCACAAGGTCGTGCTGATCGCGGGCTTCGACGAAGGCTCGGCGAAGGCGGCGCAGGTGAAGCAGTTCGCCGCCGCGTTCACGGAAAGCCACGGGCGCGCGTTCGTGTTCGCGAGCAAGACGCGGCCCGGCGCCGACCGCTTCCGCGTGCTCGACGCCTCGGGCGCGCGCGTCTACGAAGGCGAGGACGACCGCGAGGCCGAGGCCGCCGTGGTGAACGCGCTCACGGAGATGCCCGTGCCGGGGCAGCTCATCAACGGCGTCGTGCTGCGGAAGTTCAAGAACTACCAGAAGACCTTCGTGATGGGCAAGGCCAAGGCCGAGGGTTCGGGGCTCGCGCCGTTCAAGGCCGCGCTCAAGAGCCGGAAGCCCGCCGAGGTGGAGGAGGCGCAGGCGATCCTCGCCTCGATCGAGACGGCCAAGAAGAACCTTGAGGCGTGGATCGCCGATGACCTCGAGGCGGGCGACAAGGGCGCGGCGCTGCGCGACATCACGTGGTTCTGCAAGACGTGGCCGTCCGAAAAGGCCAAGTACGAGGCCGACTACAAGCGGCTCATGGCCGATCCCGAGGCCGTCAAGGGCATGAAGGCCCTGCTGGCGCCGCCGAAGAAGCGCCGCTGAGGAGAACAGACGATGGCGTTCAATACCGTTGAAGAATGTCTGGACGCGCTGAGGCGCGGCGAGATCGTGGTCGTCACGGACGACGAAGACCGCGAGAACGAGGGCGACTGCATCTGCGCCGCCGAGTTCGCCACCACCGCGAACGTCAATTTCATGGCCACCTACGCGCGGGGGCTCATCTGCATGCCGATGAGTCGCGCGTGCTGCGAGCAGCTCGACCTGCCGCAGATGGTGGCGCAGAACACGGACAACCACCAGACCGCGTTCACCGTGTCGATCGACGGCGTGGAGACGACGACCGGCATCTCCGCGGCCGAGCGCGGCATGACCGCGCGCGCGGCGGCGCGTCCCGACGCGAAGCCCGGCGACTTCCGCCGGCCCGGGCACATGTTCCCGCTGCAGGCGCGCGCGGGCGGCGTGCTCAAGCGCGCCGGCCACACCGAGGCGACGGTCGATCTCTGCCGTCTCGCGGGTCTGCGCGAGATGGGGCTCTGCTGCGAGATCATGAAGGACGACGGCACGATGGCGCGCATGCCCGACGTGGAGGCGTTCGTGGCGCGGCACAACCTGAAGTTCATGACGATCGCCGCGCTCATCGACTACCGCCGCGCGCGCGAACAGCTCGTGGAGCGCGTGGAAGACGTGGATCTGCCCACGGACGACGGACACTTCCGCCTGCGCATGTACCGGTCGCGCGTGACGGGGCTCGAGCATCTCGCGCTGATCAAGGGCGATCTCGCCGAGGGCGGCCCCGCGCTCGTGCGCGTGCACTCCGAGTGCTTCACGGGCGACGTGCTGGGCAGCGCGCGCTGCGACTGCGGCCACCAGCTGCACCAGGCCATGCGCATGATCGAGCGCGAGGGGCGCGGCGCGGTGCTCTACATGCGCCAGGAAGGGCGCGGCATCGGCCTTGCGAACAAACTGCACGCCTACCATCTGCAGGAAAACGGACTCGACACGGTGGAGGCCAACGTGCGCCTCGGCTTCGCGCCCGACCTGCGCGAGTACGGCGAGGGGGCGCAGATCCTGGCCGACCTCGGCGTGCGCGAGGTGCGGCTCATGACGAACAATCCGTGCAAGATCAAGGGCCTCGCCGGCTACGGCATCACGATCGTCGAGCGCGTGCCCATCGTGATCGACCCCACCGACTTCGATCGCCGCTATCTCGAAACGAAGCGCACCAAGATGGGCCATCTGCTCTGAGGGCGCGATTCGGCGGATGAGGAACAAAGGAGACAAGCATGAAGAAACGACTGATTCTCACGAGTGCGCTGGCGGCATGGTGCGGAGGCGTGTGCCTGGCGGCTGCGCCGGCGCGGGACGCGGCGGGTGCGCCGCTCGACGAAACGGACATGTTCCCGTTCGTGCCGTCCTACGCACTTACGCCGTCGAACGTGGTGGACATGAGCCATCTGCTCGCGGCGCCGGCCGGGCGCGACGGACGCATCCGCGTGAAGGACGGCCACTTCGTGAACGACAAGGGCCGTGTGCGCCTGCACGCGACGAACCTCACGGGCCCCGCGAACTTCCCCACGCACGCCGAGGCCGAGCGTCTCGCGGCCCGGCTCGCGCGCTTCGGCGTCAACTGCGTGCGCCTGCACTACTTCGACGACAGCTACGGCACGTTCATGCTGCCGAGCGAACAGGGCATCCTCGCCGATGACTTCCGCACGAAGCGCCGGCTCGACGCCGAACGGCGCGACCGCCAGGACTACCTCCTGGCGCAGTTCAAGAAGCGCGGCATCTACGTGGACATGAACCTGCACGTGGCGCGCACTCTCGACGCGCGTGACGGCTTCGCGCCCGGCACGCCGTGGGCCAACAAGGGCGTTGACCAGTTCGACCCGCGCGTCATCGCCGAGGAGAAGGCCTACGCGAAGGAGCTGCTCGAACACGTAAATCCCTACACGGGGCTCTCCTACCTCCACGATCCCGTCGTCGCGCTCGTGGAGCTCAACAACGAGGACGCGCTGTGGGACCAGTACCGGAACGGCGCGCTCGACCACCTCGCCGAGCCCTACGCCACCGTCTTCCGCAACCAGTGGAACGACTGGCTGCTGCGCGCCTATCCGTCGGACGCCGCGCGCGAGGCCGCCTGGGCGCCCAAGGTGAAGGTCGCCACGAAGGCGGAGCTCGTGGCCGACGGCGCGTTCACGGCGCCGCTCGCGTTCGACGGGCGCACGTGGATTTTCGACGCGGGCCGCGCGAAGACCGAGGCCGCCACGCGGGACGGCGCGCTGCGCGTGACCGTCACGGCGCCGGGCGACGAGTGCTTCCCGAAGATCTACCGCCGCGTGGCGCTGCAGAAGGACGTGCCCTACACGGTGACGTTCCGCATGCGCCGCACGGGCGGCACGGGCCCGGGCGAGGTCGGCTTCGCGGTCGCGGACCGGTCGCGGGGCTGGGAGTCGCTGGGCGTGCTGAAGCGCCTCACGCCGCCGGCCACGTGGAAGACGTATTCCTTCTCGTTCTGCTCCGTGAAGGACGCGCCGGCGGCCGAGATCCAGTTCACGCGCTTCGGCAGCGCGCCGGGATCGTTCGAGATCGACGACCTCTCCCTGCGCGTGGGCGCCGACTTCTCGGCCTACTTCGGCCGCTGCGCGGGGAAGGGCCAGGTGCCGATCGTGCGCAGCGCCGTCGCCGCGCCCGGCGCCGCGCTGCGCGACTTCTTCCAGTTCATCGTGGAGACCGAGCGCGCCTACTGGACGGGCATGCGGCGCTACCTGCAGGAGGATCTCGGCCTGGAGGCGCCCGTGAGCGCGACGCAGCTCGGCTACTCGCTGCCGCACGTGCAGGCCGAGCTCGACTTCGTGGACAACCACGCCTACTGGCACCATCCGAGCATCTGCAGGGAATGGACGATCGGCAACCACGCGATGGTCAACGCGCGCGGCGGCTGCATCGCCTCCCTCGCCGCGCAGCGCGTGGCGGGCAAGCCCTACACGGTGAGCGAATACAACCACCCCTATCCGAACTTCTACGGCGCCGAGGGACAGCCTCTGCTGCGGGCCTACGGCGCGCTGCAGGGCTGGGACGGCGTGTTCGAGTATTCCTACAACAACCGCCAGAACGCGGAGCCAATCAACAACGAGTACTTCTTCAGCCTCGCGGCGCGCACCGACGTGCTCGCCCACTTCCCCGCGTGCGCGGCGATCTATCTGCGCGGCGACGTGAAGGAGGCGCGCGAACGGTTCGTCGGAAATCTCCCCTACGATACGGCCTTCGCGACTCTGTGCCGCACGCGCAACGCGGGGCAGGGCATCTCGTTCAGCGATCTCGCGCTCGACGCGGCCTACGGGCTCGTGCACGCCGTGGCGGTGGACGTCGCGGCGCGGACGCCCGCGCCGGCGCAGCGGCCCGCCCCGCTGAAGGGCGCCGTCACCACGAGCGACACGGGGGAGCTCTGCTGGAACCGCGCGACGCCCGAAAAGGGCTACTGGACGGTGAACACCGCGAACACGAAGCTCTTCTCGGGCTTCGCGCCCGGCCGCGCCGTCGATCTGGGCGGCGTCTCCCTGACGCTGGGGCGCACGAAGCTCGGCTGGGCGACGGTCTCGCTCGTCTCGCACGACGCCACGGGCTTTGGCGAAGGCGGGCGCGCGGCGTCGATCCTGCTCACCGCGACGGGGCTCTCGCACAACGGCGGCGCAAAGTTCACGGATCACGGCAACGGTCTCGTGTCGTGCCGCGGGGCGGACTGGGGCGCGGGCAAGACCCTCTGCGAGGGCGTGCGCGCGACGGTGCGCCTGCCGTCGCCCGCCGCGCGCACGCGTTGCTGGGCGCTCGACGAAGGCGGCGCGCGCGCGGCCGCCGTGCCCGTGCGCGACGCCGAAGGCCGCGCGGAGGTCGTCCTCGGCCCCGACTACCGCACCGTGTGGTACGAAATCGACGTGCGCTGACAAATCCGCATAAGGGTTACTCAAGTTCGCCCGCGAACTTGAGTAACCCATTATTGTCTTTACGCGCAGAGGGTCGAAATGGTATACTATCTTCCATGAGTGCCGAAGAACAGAGCAAGGACAACAGTGTCGACGAAAACGCTGCGGCCGAGGCGGCCGCCGAGCAGGAGACGGCGCCCGCGGGCGGTCTGC
>CAVEDG010000143.1:0-5113 GCA_963614205.1 bacterium
GATCCCGAAAATCTAGGTCAAGCAATGAGTGTTGCATTGGCTGCTAGATAGCGGGCTTTGAAAATTTGCCCCCCCTGATTTTCCTCCATTATCGGCAGGGCTTATTCCAGTCCTCGCGAACGGAAAGCACCATCAGGGCGACGCCTTCTGAACGAACGTCCTTTGAAAATCCACGCGCGGCGAGCTCGCCGCGCAGCGCGGTTCGGTCGACCGTCGCCGCCGGCCAGCCCTTCTGCTGCCAGTTGAATTGCCTGTTGTTCCGCGCGATTTCCATGCCGTCATTCTGGTGCGTCGGCCCTGAGGTTGAAGCGGGTGCTGAACCGGGTGATGATCTGCTTGAGGAAGGCGGTGGGATGCTCCGCATACGCCGCGCGCATCTCCTTCAGCGCGCGCGGCGCGAAGCGGGCGTCGTTTCGCGCCTCGAGCATGAGCGTCTGGTAGACGACCTGGCGCAGGTCCCGGCGCTCTTCGGGCGTGGTCGCAAGGGAGAGTCCGCGCGCGCCCCAGTAGAGCGCGGTGGCGAGCGGATGCGTCCAGTCCTGCGCGCCGTACTCGGCGTCGACCTCCGCCATGTGCGCCGTCTCGAGCCCCACGTCGCCGAGCCGGCCCGCGGCGCGCAGGGCCTCGATGCGCGCCTTCCACTGCTCCCTGTAGTACACGCCCGCCTCGTCGAGCGCGCCGCCGAGCTTGTGCAGGAACATCCACGCGAGCTCGCGGTGCAGCACGGGGTCGCGCGGATTGAGGCGCAGCCCGTCGTCGCGCAGCAGGCGAATGCCCGCCTCCACCCAGCGCCAGCGGTCGGCGGGCGTGGGCATCGACACGGAAATGTTGTAGGCGAGATTCCACGCCGCATACGCCCACACCTCGGGCGTGTGCGGCTCAAGGAACGTGAGCCACGTGGAGAGCTGCGCGAGCTCGGCGTAGCGCCCTTCGTCCTGCAGGCGATCCGCCCGGAACCACACGACCTCCGCCGCGAGCCCGCGGAAGCCGCCCAGCCCCGCCACGATCATCTCGGCCGCCGGCGACGGCGCGGGTCCTTCCACGCGCGCCTTAGCCCCGCCACGCTGGCACCACCAGGCGCCCGCCGCCAGCGCCGCGAGCGCACACCCCGCCGCAACAACTCCCCAACGCCGGCTCATAGGAATCCGTTCTCCGCCAGCATGTCCAGCGTAAGGCCGCCGCCGCGCGGCGCGATCTCGTCCGCCGCGACCTCCTCGCGCCGGATCGCGTACTTGCCCAGCACGTCGCTCTCGAGATTCACCGCATCGCCCACGCGCGCCGCGCCGAGATTCGTCTCGGCCGCCGTCGTGGGGATCACGTCCACCTGCACCCAGTCGTCGCCCAGGCCGCTCACGGTAAGCGACACGCCGTTGACGGCGATGGAGCCCTTGAGCACGGTGGCGGCGGCGATTGCGCGCGGGCAGCGAATGCGCAGCGCGAAGTCGCGCCCCTTGGCAATCCGCGCGTCGATCGTGCCGCGCCCGTCCACGTGGCCCTGCACCACGTGGCCGCCGAAGCGGTCGCCCGCGCGCAGGGCGCGTTCAAGGTTCACGCGCGCGCCCGGCAGCAGCTCCGCAAGCCCCGTGCGCCGCTCCGTCTCGCCGAGCACGTCCGCCGTGAAGCGCGTCTCGTCGCAGGCGCACACGGTAAGGCACACGCCGTTCACCGCCACGCTCTCGCCCTTCACGAGCGGCTCCGGCCACGGCTCGAACTGGAACTCGAGCACGAGCCCGCGCCCGCGTGACACGCGCTTGACGCGCCCGACCTTCTGAATCAATCCCGTAAACATATTCGTTCAGCCCTTCAGGGTTTGAGCGCGTAGAGCGCGCGGGCCACCCATTCCTTCACGGCATAGCTGTTGCGCATGAGCGCGTCCGCGGAGGGGAAGAAGTCGCCGATCTCCAGCGGCCGTTCGGCGCAGTAGTGCAGTTCGTAGTCCGTCGGCGCGGGCACGACCTCGACGCCCGCCCGCGCAAAGAGCATCTTCGCCCGCGGCATGTGCCAGGCGGACGTGACGAGGCAGATGCGCCGCAGCCCGGCGGCCGCGATCAGCCGCGCCTCCTCCTCCGTGTTCCGCGCCTCGGGAAAGGCGACGATCTCGGCCGTCACGCCCATCTCGCGCAGCAGCGGACCCGACGCCGCCTCGGCCTCTCCGCCGCTCAGCACGAGCTTCGGCTGCGCCGTGCGCAGCGCCTTCCACACACGCGCCGCCTCCCACACGCGATCCGCGCTCTGGAACATCTCGGAACGCCCGCAGGTCTTGTGCAGGCCCATGCTGCCCCCAAGCAGCACGACCGCGTCCACCTGCGCCGCCGCGCGCAGCACGGCCTCCGGCGGCACTTCCTCCCCTTCAAGCGGCGGCCCGATGAGGCGCGTCGTCACGCCGCAGCCCAGCGCCCAGAAGAGCACCGGCACGGCGCCGCACAGAAGCGCGCCCGCGCGCCGCGCCTTGCCAACGCGCATCAGCAGCGCACCCGCGAGCAGACCGCAGAAGAGCAGCCCGAGGGGACTCATCAGCCAGGCGACAATCTTATGGATCGCGTACATGACGTCGTGCGCTCCGCGGAGGGGGATAAGCGGAAGGCACGGATCGCGCGATCCGTGCCTTCGCCGTCCTCGAACGAGGACGCTTTCCGCTTAGGCGAGCGGGCCGAGCGGCGCGCAGAGCGTCGCCTTGGCCGCGTCCTTCGCCTTCACGGCGTCCGACAGGCCGCGCCAGGGCTTGCCCGGCAGCGGCCACTCGTTGTCGCCGTACGCCGGCATGGGCACGTCGCCGTCCTTCTCGAAGTCGGCGGGCGTGGGCGTGCAGGCGTAGTTGTACCACGGGCTCTTCTCGTTCGAGATGAGCTGGTTCATCGCGACCATCTGGCCCGTGTAGGCGGAGATGCGCAGCATGATGCCGCACGCGGTGGACATCGCGCACGCCTCGCCCTCGTTCCAGTACGGCCCCTTGCCGAGGATGGACTTGATGAGGTCGATGTGCTCGACCACGTACGGGTTGAGGTCGAGGAAGTCGCCTTCCAGCGGAAGATCGATCTTCTTGCCCTCCGGCGTGCGGGCGCCCGTGCCCGAGAGCACGGCCTTGTCCGTGCGGAAGAACTCGCTCACGTTGTTCGCGCAGGCGTTGACCTGACGGCACATCGAGTGGATGTGCACGCCGTTGCCGTAGTCGAAGTCGCCCGAGAAGCCGTCGTACTGGTTGCCCGAGACGCGGCGCGCGCGCGTGCCGATCGCCACGACCGTCTTCGGGTAGCGCCCGAGGAAGAAGTTCGCCACGTCGATGTTGTGCACGTGCTGTTCGCAGATGTGGTCGCCGGAGAGCTCGGTGAAGTTGAGCCAGTTGGCGCACAGGTAGGCGGCGTTCGACATGTTGCCGTCGCGGTTGCGCACCCACGGCACGTCGCCGTTCCAGTAGACCGCGCCGCCGAGGATCGTGCCCAGGCGACCGTCGTCGAGCCCCTTCTTCACGCGCAGATAGCCGCCCTGGTGGCGACGCTGCGTGCCGCACACGATCGAGAGCTTCTTCTCGGCCGCGAGCTTCGAGGCCGCGATCATCTCGCGCACGCCGGGCGCGTCCACGGCCACGCCCTTCTCGGCGAACACGTGCTTGCCGTGCTGAACGGCGAACATCGTGTGGCGCGGACGGAAGTTCAGCGGGGTCGTGAGAATCACCACGTCCACGTCAGGACGGTCGATGGCCTGCTTGTAGCCGTTGGCGCCGCCAAAGGCGTTCGCGACGGGCGCGCCGAACTTCTCGGCCGCGCGCTTGGCCTTGTCGAGGAAGAAGTCGGCGAACGCCACGGGCTTGATCGTGACGTTGATGCCCTTCTTGCGCAGCTCGGCGGCCGCCTGGATCATGTTGCCCAGGGCGCCCATGCCGTAGTAGTCGAACTCGTTCTTCGGCTTGCCGCCGCCGCCCACGCCGCGGCCGCCGCAGCCCACCACGGCCACGCCGAGCACCTTGGCGCCGTCCTGCGCCATGGCCGGCATCGCCGCCATCGCAGCCGCGAGGCTGCCCGTCTTGATGAAGTCTTTACGCGTCATTTCTGCTGTCACTCCTTGGTTGCTTTTAGGTTGCTTCGTTATTCCCCATAAATCCGTTTACGCCTGCTCCCACTGTTCGCGGAGCATGCGGCACATGCCGGCGAGAATCTTCTGCTGTTCCTCGCGGTTCGGCCAGATCGGCTTGTTCTTCGCGTCGCGCCCCTTCTCGAGGAAGCCGGCCTCGAGCGACACCGCGCCGCGGTAGCCGATGAACTTGAGGCCCTTGAAGCCGTCCACGTAGTTGTCGAGCGCACCGTCCGAACCCGGAATCTTCCGGCGGCCGAGCGAGGCCACGTGCACGTGCGAGAGCAGCTTGCCCGCGGAGACGAACGCGCCGAAGAAGCTCGGCTCCTCCTTGGACATGTGCCAGAAGTCGCCCATCACCGTGCAGCCCGCTCCGATCTCCTGCGCCATCTTCGCGCCGTCCGCCACCTGGCGCAGGAACGGCGTCTCCGCGCGCTGCAGCGGCTCGAGCACGATCGAGGTGCCGCACTTCGCGGCCTTCTCCGCGAGGCGCTTGCCCGTGTTCGCGACGAAGTCCGCGCGCAGTTCCTTGAGCCCCATCTCGGGCTTGCCGCGCGCGGGACAGATGATCAGGCCCACGCTCTTCATTTCGCCGAGCAGTTCCAGCACGGGCATGAAGCGCGCCACCTCGGCGTCGTTCTTCGCCTTGTCGGCCCGGTCGAACTGCGAGCCGCCGCACGCCGTGGCGAGGAAGAGCTTGCGGTTCTTGAGCGACGCGGCGACCTTGAGACCCTTGTCGCGCAGCCAGTTGACGTCCGAGGGCACTTCCACGGCCTGGTAGCCGTTCGCCTCGAGGAAGTCGAGCTTCGCGTTCACGTCGTCTTCCGCAGGGATGCCCCACCACTGCAGGCAGAGGTTGAGCTGCGCGGGCTGGGCCGGCGGCGTCAGCTTCGGCATCCGCTCGCACGCGCAGTCGGCCTTGTTGCACGCGGCCATCAGGGCCGGGGCGAGTCCGGCGACGGCGCCCGCCGCCAGGAATTCACGTCGATTCATCTTGATGTTCCTTCTACGAATTTTGAAAAACGAGTTTCAGTTTAGCAGAAAA
>CAVEDG010000144.1:0-5084 GCA_963614205.1 bacterium
CGCTCGACGCGCTCGTGCGCCTCGCCGCCGCGAACACGGCGTTCTGGGGCGAGGACATCACGCCGTTCGTGATCTCGTGATGTCTCCGCGCCAAATGTGCAAAATGAGGTCTGACCTAAATTTGCACAGTATCGCGATCTTCAAGGACGGCGTGACGCTGTAGCATCGCGCACACGCCGTCGATTGGTGCCAGAGACGGGGGTCGAACCCGTACGCCCGAAACCGGGCAGGGGATTTTAAGTCCCCTGTGTCTGCCATTCCACCACTCTGGCCGGGAAACGCTACTTGTTGAGGCCCTTGCGCGTGTAGAACTCCCACAGGCGGTCGAGCCACGTGAAGCTGCCCGTGCCGGGCGCGGCGGACATCTGGAAGCAGTGGCCGCGCGTCGCGAGCGTGTGCAGGTCGCTCTGGCGGCCCATGCGGCGCAGCTTCTCCCAGCACTTCACCGAGTTCATTGCGGCCCAGCCGTCCGAATCGCCGTGCACGAAGCACATCGGGGGCGTGGCGTCGTCGAACGCGAATTCCGGCACGGTCACGGCGGCATCGTCGTTGCCGCCCGTCTTGTTGGGCCAGTCCGGGCCGTCCGTGAGCGCATAGGCGGGATAGATCGGGCACGCCCACTGCAGGGCGCACGACTGCCTGTCGATGTCGTCCACGGGCGCGTAGGCGGGCGTCTTCGCGTTCGTGGCGGTCATGAGCGTGAGGTGGCCGCCGGCGGAGAAGCCCATGATGCCGATGCGGTTCGGGTCGAGCCCGCGCGCCGGCGCCTCCGCGCGCACCATGCGGATCGCCCGCTGCGCGTCCTGCCAGCCGCTCAGGTGCTTGGGGCCCTTCCGCGGCCGCGGGCAGCGGTACTTCACCGACACGGCCGTCATGCCCTTCTGGTTGAGGTAGTACGCCACGGGCTCGGACTCGCCCACGTAGTTGCAGAACCCATAGCCGCCGCCGGCCACGATCACCTGGATCGCCTTCGTCGTCGGCTTCTCGGGAATGTACCACACGAGATACGGCTCATAGCCCTGGTTCGGCTGCGGGTCGGGCATCTTGCCCGCCGGCCACAGCATTTCCTTCTCCGTGCGCAGCGTGCCGTCCGGATGCCAGCGGTGGCACTCGCTCTGCGCCTGTTCGAGTTTGCCCAGATAGCCCATCTGGCGCATGAACTCGATCGCGCGGCCGAACATCGCCGCGTTCACGGGGCCATGCCCGCGGTCGGCGTCGAGATGCAGCTCGGCCGGAATCTTCATGCGGCGCAGCTGGCGGTAGATCTGCGTGGAGCCGATGGGCGAGTAGGGGTCGTTTCCGCCGTGGAAGAGGCACATCGGGGCGGTCTTCGCGTCGAACTTGAAGGCGGGGTTGAGCGTGACGTCCGGCCCGTCGCCCTTCGTCGTGTTCGCCGCGGTGAGCCCGTCCGAGAGCGCATAGGCGACGCACATCGGAATCGCCCAGTTCACGTGGCACGGCGTCGCGTCCACGTCGTCGATCGGCGCGTAGGCGGGCGTGAGCGCGCTCGTGGCGAGCAGCACGGAGAGGTGCGAGCCCGCCGAGCAGCCCATCACGCCGATGCGCTCGGGGTCGAAGCCGCGGTCCTTCGCCATGCGCCGCACGAGGCGCACCGCGCGCTGGCCGTCCTCCCACGCGGTCTGGTAGATCGGCAGCCCGCGCGGCCGCGGCGTGCGGTACGTGAGGTTCACGCACGCGATGCCCTCCGCGAGCATGCGCTGCACGAGCGGCTCGAACGCCGGCAGGTCGCAGCAGCAGTCGTAGCCGCCGCCGGAGATGATGATCATGCACGCGCCGTTCTTCTTCGCCGCGTTCGGCGCCGGATACCACTGCAGGTGCGGCATGCGGTTCTGCGCGGGGACGAAGCCCGGAGCGGCCGCCTCGGCGGTCGTCGCCGCGATCTGGTGGCCCTGGGCGTCGGGCATCTTGCCCTCCGGCCAGAGCGGAATCTTCTCGCCCACGGGCAGCGCACCGGCCGTCAGCGTAACGGCGGCGGCCAGCAGAAGCAGAATCTTCATTGCGTCGTCTCCTTGAGGGCTAGGCGTTGAGCGCGTCCATCAGGCCGCGGAAGTAGCCGGCGCACTCGGCCACCGGCACGACGTTGTCCGTGAAGTCGCGCTCGTACTCGAGCGCGCACACGCCGTCGTAGCCCACGTCCACCAGGGCCTTGAGCACGCGCACGAGGTCGATCTTGCCGCGGGGCAGCGGCGTGGCGGCGCCATTCGGCTTGCCGATCTCGAAGTTCTTGACGTGGATGTCGTAGATGCGCTTGCCGTACGTGTGGATCGTCTCGGCCGGATCGCGGTTGCTGCCGAATTCCCAGCCGATGTCCATGCAGAAGCCGATGCGCGGGTCGAGATCCTTCACGAGGTTCCAGCCGTAGGCGACGTCGGGGTACATGTTCGGCGAGGCGGGGCCGTGGTTGTGGATCGCGTAGCGGATGTCGAATTCCTTCACGAGCGCGTCGATGTACTCCAGCTGCTTGCGGGAGCCGCGGCGCAGATTCCACTTGTCCTTCGCGTCGCCGGGTTCGTAGGGCACGCCCACCACGGTCTTGAAGCCGAAGCGCTTCGCGTAGTCGAAGAAGCGGCGCACCTCGTCGTTCGTCTTCGTGTAGAGCGGGCCCGCCGCGTAGGGCGTCACGCCCGCCTTCGCGCACTTCTCCTTGAACGCGGCCATCTCGGCCTCCGTCGCCTTGAGCGGCAGGTGGAAGTCCTTCACGCAGAGGTAGTGGATGTCCGTCTTCTTGAGGATCGCCAGCGTGTCGTCGAGCGACTTCTTGTGCATCGTGAAGCCGGCCATGCCGAATTTGAAGCGCACCTTGTCGGCCGGTTTCCGTTCCGCGCACGCGGCGGTCTTTGCCGGGCAGGCGCCGCCCGTGGCGCAGCCGGAGACGGCGGCGGCGGCAATGCCCGCGACGGCGGCCTTCATGAAGTCAAGACGGGAGAGAGACATGTTCGTGTTCCTTTCGTGTGTCGTTTCTGTTTACGTGTTTCCCCAAAGGTCGTTCACTCGTTCAGCGAGGCGGCGCCGAGACGCGCCGCGCGCGCCTGCGCGCCCGGCAGCATCGCGCCGAGGTTGTAGTTCTGCGGCGGCTGCGGCGCGCCCGTGCCCACGCCCTTCGTCATCAGCGCCTTGAGCGCCGCGAGATGCTTCGCGTAGACGTCGCGCGGCCGGCACGTCTGCCGGACGCAGATCTGCGCCGCCATGCCGACCACCTCGCCCATCATGCCCGTGGTGCGCATCACGCGCACCGTGCCGAGCGCCACGTGCGTGACGGAGATGTCGCGCCCCGCCATGAACAGGTTCGCGACGTTGCGCGAGTAGAGGCAGCGGTACGGAATCGGATACGCCTCGTGGCGGTTGTGCGTGCAGATCGACCGGAACGGCTCGCCCTCGTAGTGCTTCGTGTTCTTCGGCATCGGATAGTGCAGGTCGATCGCCCACGTGGTGCAGCACGTGCCGTCCGGGTGCGGACGGAACTCGAAGACGTCCTGCTGCGTGAGGATCACGTCGCCCAGCAGACGGCGGCTTTCGCGCTTGCCGGCCACGTAGGCCACCCACTCGAACGCGCGGTTCGCGAACTCCGCCTTGCGCGCGGAGGCGTTCTTGAGGTAGGCCCAGTTCGAGTAGACCACGAGCATGCCGCAGTCGCGGATGCGCTCGAACTCCGCGATCTGGTCGCGCATCATGCCCGTCTCCCAGTCCCAGTCGCCGCGCGTGCCGTATTCGCAGTTCTTTTCGTTGAACGCGATCATCCACGGCTGCAGGGGGAAGGCGACGGGCTGCGGCAGCGGCTTCGTGTACCACTGCACGCTTGCGCCCATCGTCATCGTGTCGCCGTGCTCCGGCGCCATCTCCTCGCCCGTCTCGGCGCGCGATTCGCGGCCCATGCGGAAGTCGGCGCCCGCGCGCGCGCCCACGCAGGCGTCGCCCGTGCAGTCCGCGAACACGGGGGCGGTGAAGCGCGTGCGCGCGCCCGTGCGCACGTCCACGCCCGTCACGGACGCGATCGCGTCGCCGGTCTTCTCCACCGCCACGACGCGCGTGTTGAGGAAGAGGGAAATGTTCTTTTCGGCGGCGACGGCGGCGAGCTTGCGCGCGTCCTCGTAGCGCGCGGCCGGCTGCGCGTTGCCGCCCTTGGCGGGTCCGATCTCGGCCACCACGTCGCCAAGGCGCGGATAGGGGCCGAGGTTCATGTAGCCGCCCAGATGCACGCGCACCTCGCTCGAGTTCGCGCCGCCGAGCACCGGGCGATCCTGCACGAGCGCGACCTTCAGCCCGAGGCGCGCCGCCGCGATCGCCGCGCACGTGCCCGCGATGCCGCCGCCGCACACCAAGAAGTCGAACGCGCGCGTCTCCGGCGCCGGCGCCGCGTCGGGCAGGCGGCGCGGCTGCGTGCCCGTGGTGAGGCACACTGCGTCGCAGCGGCCGTCGAAGCCCGTGAGGTCGTGCAGCGCCAGCTGCGCCGGGCCGGCCGCAAGGCGGATCTGCCCCGCGAGCTGCCAGCCCCAGGCGCCGTCGCCCGTGCCGAGCGTGTTCGGCAGCGTCGTGCCGTTCACGCGCATCTGGAACGTGCCCGCCGCATGCGCGCTCCACGGCGCCGTCCAGTTGCGCGTGTGCGCGTAGACGTTGTAGAGCCCCGCCGCGGGAATCGCCACCTCCGCCGTCGCGTCCGCCACGGGCGCACCCATGCCGTGCGCGAGAAGGAACGACGACCCCATCTGGTCGTAGAACTGCGCGTCGTTCACCCAGCCGCCGTAGTCCGCGAAGCGTTCGCATTCGAGGAACACGACTTCCTCACCGGGCCTCTTCGGCGCCCCGGGCGTCACGGCCAGCCCCCCGCAGGCGGGCAGGCTCGCAAGCAGCGTCAGAAATTCGCGGCGATTCACGGGATGCATGGCGTTGTCCTTGTTTTTTTTGAGGTGTAGTCTACCAATTTGCGCGTGAGTTGTAAAGGGGGCGGAAAATCTTGGCGAAAATTTCGAACACCCCTTGCGCGGACGCTGAAAATCGTGTATACTAGTTCGCGTTTTCCACCTCCGTGGGGATATAGCTCAGTTGGTAGAGCGTCTCAATGGCAT
>CAVEDG010000145.1:0-5064 GCA_963614205.1 bacterium
AGTTCGCGGCGGCCTGGCGGAACTCGACGCGGCGAAGGAAGCGGATCTGCAGGTAGGTGAAGCCGATGAGGGCGACGCCGAGGAACCACGCCATCGTGGTGGCCGTGGAGAAGCGCAGGTTGTTGTAGGCTTCCTTCCAGATCGTGAGCGAGAGCACGTTCGTGGCGTCTCCCGGGCCGCCGAAGGTGAGCAGGAAGATCGAGCCCATGCCCTGGAACGCCGCGATGAACGCGCCCACGAAGTTGATGACCATGAGCGGCATGAGCTGCGGCAGCGTGACGTGGCGGAAGCGCCCGAGGATGCCTGCGCCGTCGATCGCGGCCGCCTCGTAGTAGTCGGGCGGCAGACTGTGCAGCGCGGCCACGTAGATGAGCGAGGCCATGCCCGCGCCCGCCCACACGCCCGGCAGAATGCAGCACGTCATCGCCCACGCCGGATCCTGCAGCCAGGCGTGCCGCGCCACGCCGAACGCCGCGAGCGCCTGGTTGAGCATGCCGTTCTCCGTGGGGTCGAACATCATCTTCCAGAGCAGCGTGACGACGAGCGCGCTCGTGAGATGCGGCAGGAAGTAGACGGTGCGGAAGAACACGCGGCCGCGCGGGATTTCGCTCAGCAGCAGCGCGAGCGCGATGGGCGCGGTGAAGCCGAGCACGAGCGTAATGCCCACATACTGCAGGGTGCGTCCCCACGCGGCCCAGAAGCCGGCGTCGCACGCCACGCGGATGAAGTTGTCGAGCCCCACCCACGCCGCATTGCCCACGATGCGGTAGTCCTGGAACGCCATCACCGCGCCGCGCAGCAGCGGCCAGTAGCTCCAAAGCGCGATGGAGAGGATCGCGGGCGCGAGGAAGAGCCACGGCGCGAGGCGATGCGGGGAGACGCCGTCGCGCGGCGCGGCGGCGGATGCCGCCCGATCGCGCCGCGTCTGCCGCCAGACCAGCCCCGCGCACGCGAGCGCGCACATCAGCACGATGCCGAGGATCACGCGCGCGTAGGGGCGCTTCGCCTCGACCGCGCGCGCGTCGGCCCGGAACATGAGCCCGCGGTTCGCATCGGCGGTGATCGCGGCGAGCGCGGCCGAGTAGTCGAAGTCCGCGCCCGCGTCGCTCAGCAGAATGCCGAGGAAGCGCCGGCTCACGAGATCGCTCGCCGCCTGCCAGAAGCCGACATGAGGCTCCGTTACGGCGCGGATGCGCCCCGCCGCCAGATCGTCGTACATCCGGCGGATGCCGGGCGGCACTTCGGCGAGATGCTCCGTGAAGCCGAGCCGCTTGAGATCGGCGGGCAGGCACCAGCGCGCGCGCCCCTCGGCCACGTTCTTGCGCACGGTCTCGTCGTAGACCGCCTGCGACGCGAGCTCGTTCACGCACGCCCACACGCGGTCGCGCTCGACCTTCGGCCGCCGCCCCACGCCTTCCGTGAGCGCGTAGAAGTGCTTGTGCGCCTGCAGCACGGGCGCACACGTCTCGTCCGCCGCCGGGAAGGGCATGAGCCCGATCTGGTCGGCGGGGAAGTTTAGGTTCTCCGTGAGGTACGTGACGAGATCCTCGCCACCGAACACGCTCACGATCTCGCCCTGCACGAAAAGATCCGCCACCTCGTTGCGCAGCGAAAGCTGCGGCAGGGCGCGCACCACGCCGCGCCCGATGAGCTCCTTCAGAAACGCCGCCGCGCGCAGGCAGGCGGGCGCGTCGAAGCACGCCTCCCACGCACCGTCCGCGCGCTGCCGCACCACGTCGCCGCCCGCCGCGCCGACCCACGGCAGAAAGCCCCAGGGACGGTTCTCGATGCCGAACGCGCGCTGGCCGCGCTGCACCGTCGCGCCCGGAATCGTCTTGTCGCCCGCCGTGAGCGTTTCGCACCACGCCGTGAACTGCGCCCACGTGCGCGGCGGCGCCTCGGGGTCGAGCCCGGCCGCGCGCACGAGATCCTTGCGGTAGATGATGCCGTAGTAGGCGAAGCCCGGCGTGGGCACGGCGTAGACCTTTCCGTCTTTCGTCGCCACGTCGCGCCAGAGCGGCGGCACGTCCTTCCAGCCCGGCCAGCGCGCCTCGTCGTCGGAAAGCCGCCCGTCGCCGTCGCGGTCGTCGCCGAGCCATTCGTTGAGCGGGTAGCAGAAGCCTTCGTCGATGTCGTGGCGCAGCACGTGGAACCAGGCCTTGTAGACGTCCGGCGCCGTGCCGCCCGCGAGCGCGAGCATGAACGTGGCGCGGCCGCCCGCGCCCGGCAGCGTAAGCCCGCCCCACTGCACGGGACGGATCTCCGGGTGCTCGGCCGTGAAGCGCAGGATCTGCTTGGTGGAGGGATCTTCCGGATGGTCCGGCCGATAGCACATCAGAAACGAGACGTCGGTTGTGGCCAGGGCGGCCGCGATGAGGCAGATCTTGATCAAGGCGATTCCAGAATTCTTTTGATTTCCGCATAGTCTATCAGACCCGATGCGCGTCTGTCAAATCCGCGCCCGCAATGTGGTATACTGCTTTGTTATGAAATTCAGCGCCACAACTACGAGAATGATTGTTCTTCTGTCGATCGCGGGCCTTGCGCTTGCGGAAACCGCTTTGGCGGCGAAACTGACCCTGGATGCGCCCGGCCACGTCTACACGGTGCGCGAGCGCGTGACGGCGCGGGGCGGCGCGCCCGGCGCGGCGTGGTCGCTTGTGGACTGGCGGGGACGTCCCGTGGCGACGGGCGCGTTCGCGGCCGACGGCACGGCCGACCTCGGCGCGCGGCCGACGGGCTACTATCATCTGCGCGCGGCGGAGAACGCGGAGGCGACGTTCGCCGTGGTGCCCGTGCCGGAAGGGCGGCCGCGCGAGCGCGAGACGTTCTACGGCGTCGATTCCGCGCAGAGCTGGGTGTCGCGTCCCGGCGGCTTCACGTGTCCGTGGGCCGGCGGCGACACGTTCCGCGTGGTGAGCGACCTGCTCTGGCGCACGGGTCTGCCGCACGTGCGCGAGCGCCTTTCCGCCGGCGAGGTGAATCCGCGGCCCGGCGTCTACGACTTCAAGCAGTACATGTACAACGCGGAGCTGCTGCACGCGCGCGGCATCCGGATCTCCGGGATGTTCCACGACGTGCCCGCCTACATGGGGCGCATCCAGAAGCTGCCGCGCGATCTCGCCGCGCTCTACACCTTCTGCCGCGATGTCGCCGCCGCGTTCGGCGACCGCATGGACGACTGGGAGTTCTGGAACGAGCAGGACATCGGCTTCGCCCCGGAGCCCGCCTGGGACTACGCCGCCGCGCTCAAGGCCGCCTCTCTGGGCTTCAAGGCCGCGCGGCCCGGCACGCCCGTGCTGCACGGCGCCGTGTGCCAGGGCGCGCGCAACGCCTACGATTTTGCCCTCTACGCGAACGACGCCGCCAAGTACAGCGACGTCTTCAACCTGCACACCTACGCGCCGCTCCGCCAGTATCCCGCCTTCTTCGACGACCTGCGCGCGTTTCTCGACAAGGTGGGCATCGGCGACCGCGCCGTGTGGATGACCGAGAACGGCACGAACCTCGAGGGCCACTCCACCGGCGACGGCGTGTTCAAGGGCGTCAAGGCCCATTCGCCCGAACAGGAGCTCGTGCACGCCGAAGCCTACGCCAAGAGCCAGATCCTCTTCCAGATGCAGGGCGTGGCGCGCAGCTACTTCTTCGTGTTCGGCGCCTACAACGAGCGCGACGGCGCGAAGGACTGGGGCGTGATGCGGCGCGACGGCACCGTGAAGCCCACCTACGCCGCGATGAGCGCGCTCATGGAGGCGCTGGGCTGCGCCCGTCTGGAGGGCGAGCTGAACGTGGGCGCGGGCGCGCGCGCCTTCCTCTTCGCGCAGCCCGACGGCACGCAGACGATCGCCTTCTGGCGTCTTTCCGCCGCCGACACGGAAGGGGGCGGCGTTACGGCCACGCCGGAGGGCGCGGCGCCGCTTGCGCTGCCGATTCCCGCCAACGGCGCCTACACGCTCACCGACCTGTGCGGCACGCGCTGCTCCGTGGCCACGAACGTTGTCACGGCCACGCGCTATCCCGCCTATCTTTCCGGTCTGCGCGGCCTGCGGCTCAAGGCGGACGTGGCGGCGCGTCCGCGCGGCCGCGCCACGCCCTATGTGCCGGCGGCGGACGAAGACCTCTCCATCGTCCTGCGCGTGGATCTGAACACGAACGATTTCCAGGTCGCCGGCCGCAAGGCATCGGCCGAACTCGCGGCCGACACGGGGCGTCTGCGTCTCCACGTGTGGAATCTCGCGACCACGCCCAAGCGCGGTACGATCTCCGTGCAGGGCGGCGCGCTGGCGGGGCTGCCCGCCGAGGTCTGCCTGCCGCCCATGGGCGAGGCGGCGTTCGACTGCGTGTTGACGCCCGAGTGCGCCATCGACAAGCCCATCGTGTTCACGGGCCTCTTCGAGGGAAAACGTTCCAGCCGGCTCACGCTCAACGTGCGCAGCCTGAAGGCGTTGACCGACGCCTGCCAAAAGATCGAGCTTCGCAACTGGCGCGACCCGAAGGCCTGGTCGCGCAACACGTCCGCCGATTCGTTCACGGCGACCTGGGACGAGGCCGAGCAGGCGATGCGCTTCGACATGACCTGGACGAAGCCCGCCGACCGCTGGTTCTATCCCGTCTACACGCTCAAGCAGCCCGAGGAGTCGTTTGAGGGCGCGCTGCTCTTCGCGTTCGACGTCAAGAGCGCGCAGAACAAGGTCGAGAACGACTTCGACACGGCCAACCTCATGCTCGTGTACGCCGACGGGAAGAAGCCGGATCTCTTCCTCCCCTATCCGCATGCGCTGGGGGCGTGGGAGACGCGGCGCGTCGAACTCAACACGGGCTCGTCCGCCCCTCTGCGCGCCCTTCGCCTCGGCGCCAATCCCCGCGGCACCCGGTGCACGTACTGGATCCGCAACCCGCACCTGCTGAAGCCGAGGCGGTAATCGGTCGGCAGTCGGGGGAGGGCAAAGGCGGAGAGCCTCGGACGAGGGCCGCGAACGCCTCCGCGAGGGTGACGGGGCGGCGTTCGATCGCCCTGCGTACGCGGATCTTGGTGGACGGAATGAAGAACCCCGACGTCCCGGC
>CAVEDG010000146.1:0-5022 GCA_963614205.1 bacterium
GAGTGCTGAGTGCTGAGTGCTGAGTGCTGAGTGCTGAGTGCTTAGTGCTTAGTGCTGAGTGCGTGGTGCTGGGTGCGTGACGGAGAGAACGATGGGAGTCAATCGTCGAGGGTGCGGCGGATGACGCGCTTGGCCTTGCCCTCGTTGCGCGGCAGGGCGCCCACGGGGAAGACTTCGCCCTTGGGCAGGAAGCCGAGGCGTTCCTTGAGATGCTTGGCCACGGTGTGGCCGGTCACGCCGGGCTCGGCCTCGACGTTGATCGTGACGTCCGTCATGCCGTGGCGCGTTTCGAGGATGATCTGGAACTCGTCGCGCACGCCCGGGATTTCCATGAGCGCCTGTTCGACCTGGCGCGGGTAGAAGTTCACGCCCTTGACGATGAGCATGTCGTCCGTGCGGCCCGTGATGCGGTCGATGCGCAGCGAGGTGCGTCCGCACGCGCAGCGTTCGCGCGAGAGGATGCGGCAGATGTCGTGCGTGCGGTAGCGGATGATCGGCATGGCCTCGCGCGTGAGCGAGGTGAAGACGAGTTCACCGTATGCGCCGTCGGGCAGCACGTTGCCGCTCACGGGGTCGATGACCTCCGTGATGTACTGGTCCTCGAACACGTGCAGGCCGCAGTGGCACGAGCAGTCCTGTCCCGTGGTGCCGATGCCGCCCGTCTCGGTCATGCCGTAGATGTCGAAGCACTCGATGTGCAGGCGCTTCTCGATCTTATGGCGCATTTCGTCCGAGAACGTCTCCGAGCCGAAGATGCCCACGCGCAGCGACGGGATGTCGTGGTCGCCCGCGGTCTCCGCGTCGAGTTTCTCGATGATGCGCGGCACGTAGGAGACCACGGAGCAGAAGCCCTTCACGCCGAAGTCGCGCATGAGCTTGATCTGGCGTTCCGTGTTGCCGCTCGACGCGGGCACGCAGAAGAGCCCCGCCTTGCGGCAGCCGTGGTAGCAGCCGAAGCCGCCGTTGAAGAGGCCGAAGGTCGGCATGATCTGGAAGGCGTCGCCCGGGCCGAGGCCGGCCATCGTGTAGCAGCGCGCCATGCAGTCCGCCCACTGGTTCAGGTCGTTCTTCGTGTAGGCCATCACCACGGGCGTGCCGGTGGAGCCGGAGGACATGTGGAATTCCAGCAGCTCCCGGCGCGGCACGGTGCACATCTTGAGCGGGTAGGCGTCGCGGAAGTCGTCCTTCGTGAGGAACGGGATCTTCCTGAGGTCGTCGAGCGACTTCACGTCTTCGGGATTGCCGAAGCCGCGCGCCTGCAGCAGCCGACGGCTCCACTCGTTCGTCCACACGCGCGCGAGCGACTTCTTCAGGCCCTTGAGCTGGACGTCCGCGAGCTGATCGCGCGACATCGTTTCGACTTCACGGTTCCAGAACGCCATGATCGCGGTCTCCTTACGCCACGGCGGCGCGGCCGAGTTCGAACGCCTTGCGGTTGAGGTCGAGCAGCTTCGCCTTGGGTCCGGTGAAGCTTTCCTCCATCGCCTTTTCCCACTGCGACGGCTTGAACGGCGTGAGCGCGGAGAGCGCGCCCGCGAGCACCATGTTCATCGTGCGCGCGTTGCCGACCTCCTCGGCGATCTTCGCGGCGTCGACCACGAGCGCGTCGGGGAACGCCTTCGCGAGGCGCGTCTCGAAGTCCGTCACGGGCTGCTGCAGGCCGCTCGACACCGTGACCGGCACGAGATCGACGTTGTTCATGAGCACCTTGCCGTCCTTCGCGAGGAAGTGCTTCCAGCGCAGGGCCTCCAGGCGGTCGAACGCCACGAGGATGTCGCTCTGGCCTTCGGGGATGATGGGGGAGTGCACTTCCGTGCCGAAGCGCACGCTCGAGATCACGCTGCCGCCGCGCTGGGCCATGCCGTGGATCTCGCTCTTCTTCACGTCCATGCCGGCGATGGTCGCCGTGCGCGCGAGCATGTTCGCCGTCAGCAGAATGCCCTGCCCGCCCACGCCGACAAGGGAAACGTTGATCGTCTTCATGTGTTAGGCCTCCGCGCGCGCAACGGTCAGTTCGGGATCGAGGGTCTGCAGCTGCGATTCGATGCCCTGCTTGAGCGTCATCATCGCGTACGGGCAGCTGCCGCAGTGCCCCACGAGCTTGAGCGTGACGACCTTGCCGTCCATGTTCACGAATTCGAGATCGCCGCCGTCCTGCTGCAGCATGGGGCGGAGTTCATCGAGCTTGGCCTTGACCTGTTCTTCAAGTGTCATCTTGTATCCTTTTTTAGACTGAAAAAGTGCTGAGTGCTTGGTGCTTGGTGCTGAGTGCTTGGTGCTTGGTGCTGAGTGCTTGGTGCTTGGTGCTGAGTGCTTGGTGCTTGGTGCTGAGTGCTTGGTGCTTGGTGCTGAGTGCTTGGTGCTTGGTGCTGAGTGCTTGGTGCTTGGTGCTGAGTGCGAGCGGTTACTCAAAGCGGATGGTGGCGGCGCGGCCGTGGGCGTCGAGGCCCTCGACCTGGGCGAACGCCTCGATGGTGGCCTTGGTCTCGGCGAGGTCGCCGCGCGTGAAGGCCACGAAGGAGTGGCGGCGGCGGAAGTCGTCGGGCGTGAGGCCGTTGAACATGTTGGCGGCGCCGCCGGTGGGCAGCACGTGCGAGGGCCCGGCCACGAAGTCGCCGGCCGATTCGGGCGTCCACGCGCCCGCGAACACGGCGCCGGCCGCGCGCACGCCCTTCATGAGGCGCGTCGCGTTCGCGCACATGATCTCGAAGTGCTCGGGCGCGAAGCGGTTCACGAGCTCGAGCCCCTCGTCGAGCGTGGGCGCGACGCAGAGCAGCACGCCGTCGCGGTCGAACACGCGCCGGATGAGCGCCTTGCGCGAGAGCGTCTCGGTCTGCGCGAGCATCTCGCGCTTGACCTCCTCGGCGAAGTCCGCCTTGTCCGTGACGAGCAGCGACTTCTCCCAGCCCGAGCCGTGCTCGGCCTGCGAGAGCAGATCCGCGGCGACCCACTTCGCGCTCACCGTGCCGTCGGCGAGCACGGCGATCTCGCTCGGCCCCGCCACCTGGTCGATGCCCACGTAGCCGTAGACCTGGCGCTTCGCGGCCGTGACGTACGCATTGCCCGGGCCCACGATCTTCTGCACCTTCTTCACGGTCTTCGTGCCGAACGCCATGAGGCCGATCGCCTGGATGCCGCCCACGCGGTAGACTTCCGTCGCGCCCGCGAGGCGCAGCGCGTAGAGCAGCACGGGGTTCGGCGTGCCCGCGGGCCCCGCCGGCGTGCACGCCACGATCTCCTTCACGCCCGCCGCCTTGGCGAGGGTGACGGTCATCACGCTCGTGGAGGCGAGCGGCGCGGTGCCGCCCGGCACGTACACGCCCACGCGGTCCATCGGGGAATAGAACTCGCCCGCCGTGCCGCCGCGCGGCGTCTTCATCGTCCAGGCCTGCCGCAGCGACGCCTTCGAGAAGCGCATCACGCGCGCATGGGCGTCCTTCACCGCCTTCTTGAGCGCGGCCGGCACCTGCGCCTCGGCGGCGGCCAGCTCGGCCTCCGTCACGCGGAAGCGCCGGGGCGCGAGCTGCGCGCCCTCGAACTTCTCCACGTAGCGCGCCACAGCGGCGTCGCCTTCCGCGCGAATCGCCGCCAGCACCTCCGCGGCGGCCTTCTCAGCCTCCTCGGGGAACGCGCTGCGCGCCAGGAACTTCGTCACGACCTTGCTCTGCGGCTTCTCCGCCGACCATTCGACAATGCGAATCATGTTCTCGTCTTCTTCCTCTGTTCGCGAAAAACGCCCGTTAGTTTATCAGTTTTCACCCGCTCTGGCAAGTAAACGGGGCAAATCCGCCTAGTGGATGTTGCCGCGCGAGGGATGTGATTTCTTCTTCGGCGGATCGAGCTTGAGGAAGGTGGCGAACTTGAGCGCTTCGGCGGGGATTTCGTCGCCCGTCGTGTCGGGCATTTCGTGCAGCGGCGGCGGGGGCGTTTCGAGGTGCTGGTGCGCCCGCGGCTTGGGGTTCACGAGCGCGCGCATCGCCTCCTTGAACGCCTCGAGGCCGACCTCGCCTTCGTAGTCCTTGAGGTCGGCGTAGTCGCGCAGATCCTTGAGCGACGGCTCGCACGAAAGGGCGATCGGCGTCACGCCGGTCTCCTTCACGAAGCGGCGCAGGTTCTTCCGCGCGGCGGCGCGGTCCATCTTGTTCGCGACCACGAGGGTCGGGCGCGTGGCAAGGTCTTCGCTGTACTCGGCGATTTCCTTCGCGAGCGTCGCGTAGTCGTCCCACGGCTTGCGGTTGTCGGTGCCGGCCATGTCGAGCACGTAGACGAGCACGTGGGCGCGTTCGAGGTGCTTGAGGAAGGCGAGGCCGAGGCCCACGCCCTTTGCGGCGCCCTCGATGATGCCGGGCACGTCCGCCATGCGGATCTGCGCGAAGTCGGCGTATTCGATCGTGCCGACCATCGGGTTGATCGTGGTGAAGGGATAGGCGGCGATCTTCGGCGTGGCGCTGGAAAGGCGCGTGAGCAGCGAGCTCTTGCCCGCGTTGGGGAAGCCGAGCAGGCCCACGTCGGCGATCGTCTTGAGCTCGAGGTGCAGTCGCCGCTCCTCGGCCTCGCCGCCGGCCGTGTGCTCGGTGGGCGCCTGGTTGACGGAGCTCTTGAAGTGGACGTTCCCGAAGCCGCCCACGCCGCCCTTGGCCACGACCACGCGCTCGCCGGGCTTCGTGATGTCGGCCACCACAAGCCCCGTGGCGCAGTCCGTCACGAGCGTGCCGCACGGCACGTCCACCACGAGATCCCTGCCGCGCCGCCCGAAGCAGCGGCCGCCCGACCCGCCCACGCCCGGCTCGGCGAAGAGCTTGGGGTCGTAGTAGAGCGCCAGCAGCGAGTTGACGTGCGTGGAGGCGCGCAGCACCACGTCGCCGCCGCGCCCGCCATCGCCGCCGTCCGGACCGCCGAACGCCACGAGCGCCTCGCGCCGGAACGTCGCCGCCCCGTCGCCGCCCTTGCCTGAACGCACCAATACGTCGACCTGATCGATGAATGTCTTGTTTTTCACGCGGGATAGTATAGCATATCTCA
>CAVEDG010000147.1:0-4964 GCA_963614205.1 bacterium
ACATGAAACGAACGATCCTGATGTTTGCGGCCTCGGCCGCACTGGCCTGCAGCGCCGCCTATACCCAGGCGCCGGGCCTGAAGACGCCCTGGGGCGAGAAGGTGACCCCCGAAAACGCCTGGCGCGAGTATCCGCGGCCGCAGATGGTGCGCGACGGCTGGACGAACCTGAACGGCCTCTGGCAGTACGCCATCACGCGGAGCGGCGAGCGCACGGCCGCCGCGGCGAAGTTCCCGGCGCAGTGGCAGGGCGAGATCCTCGTGCCGTTCGCGATCGAGAGTTCGCTGTCGGGCGTGGGCCGGCTGCTGGAGGCGAAGGACACGCTGTGGTATCGCCGCGCGTTCACGGCGTCCGTCAAGCCCGGCGAGCGGCTGATCCTGCACATCGAGCAGGCGGATCTGCGCGCGCAGGTGTTCGTGAACCGGGTCGAGGCGGGCGTGCCGCACGAAGGCGGGCAGATGCCGTTTTCGTATGACGTCACGGATCTCGTGAAGGCCGGCGAGAACGAGCTGCTGGTCTCGATCTGGGATCCCACGGGCGGGCAGGCCGGCGCCTCGGGCAAGCAGAGCACGAAGCCGAGCGGCTGCTTCTACACGCGCGTGAGCGGCATCTGCGGCACGGTGTGGCTGGAAACGGTGCCCGCCACGCACCTCGTCGACTACACGGTGACGACCGACATCGACGCCGGCACCGTCTCCGTCACGCTCGACGGCGTGGGCAACCTCATGAAGGCCATGGGGCGCGTGAAGGTGCTGCGCGGCGGCAAGGAACTCGCCTCGGGCGCGCTCGCCGCGTGGGGCCAGCCGATCACGATCACGCTGCCGCAGCCGGTCGCCCTCTGGAGCCCGGAGTCGCCGGCCCTCTACGACCTCGAGATCACGTTCGAGGACGGCGCGGCCGGCACGCGCGACGTCGTGCGCGGCTACTTCGGCATGCGCACGTTCGCGCTCGGCAAGGACGCGAACGGCACGCTGCGCTTCTTCCTCAACAACACGCTGCGCTTCCCGGTCGCGACGCTCGACCAGGGCTGGTGGCCGGACGGCCTCCTCACGCCGCCGAGCGACGAGGCGATGGCCTACGACATCGAGATGCTCAAGAAGATGGGCTTCGATTCGATGCGCAAGCACATCAAGGTCGAGCCGCGCCGCTACTACTACCTCTGCGACAAGCTCGGCATGATCGTGATGCAGGACATGCCCAGCGGCGGCGGCGACGCCGAGGCGCGCTACGGGTTCTACCGCCACGAACTCAAGGAGATGATGGATCACCTGCAGAAGACGCCGTCCATCGTGATGTGGATTCCCTACAACGAAGGCTGGGGCCAGCCGGGCGCGTTCCTCACGCACGCCACGCTCATGTGGACGCAGCGCTATGACCCCACGCGCCTCGTGAACGGCCCTTCGGGCTGGCATGACGTGGAAGGCGGCGAGACGATGGGCGCGAAGTGGACGCGCATCACGAGCGACCACCTGCCGCTCGGCGAGGAGGAGGCGGCTCATTCCGTGGACAGGCACGACTACGGTTCTCGGCCCTCCATGTTCGCCGTCAACCCGCGCCGCGCGAGCTTCCTCGGCGAATTCGGCGGCATTGGCTGCCGCGTGGAAGGGCACCTCTGGACGACGAACGCCTGGGGCTACGGCGGCACGGGCAACGACACGGACCGCGCGGCCGTGCAGCAGAAGTTCGTGAGCCTGATGGAGCACGTGGCGCGTCTCGCCGCGCGCGGCCTCGCGGGCAGCGTCTACACGCAGACGACGGACGTGGAAGGGGAGATCAACGGTCTCATCACCTACGACCGCCGCGTGGTGAAGTTCGATCCCGCCGCGCTCGCCGAGGTGCACGCCAGGGTGAAGGCGGCGGCGGTGCGCGGCATGAAGCCCACCGTCACGCGCGCGCTCTTCCCGAAGAACGATCCGGACGCGCGCGCCTGGGCGTACTCGGTCGCCGCGCCGGCGGCGGACTGGATGCAGCCCGGCTTCGACGACGCGGCCTGGGCGCGTTCCGCGGGCGGCTTCGGCGGCAGCAACATCGAGCGCGACCATCCGGCCGCGAAGATCGTCACGCCGTGGACGACGAAGGACCTCTGGCTGCGCCGCCACTTCACGTGCGACGCGCTGCCGGCGACGCTCGTGGACGTGCAGCTCGACATGTTCCACGACGAGGACGCCGACGTCTACCTCAACGGCCAGAAGATCTTCACGGCCACGGGCTACACGACCGACTACGTGTCGTACTGCGCAAACCTTTCGGCGTTCAGGAAGGCCGTGCGGCAGGGCGACAACGTGCTCGCCGTCAAGGTCCGCCAGACCGTCGGCGGCCAGTTCTTCGACATGGGCCTTTCTCTCGTGCAGGAAAAGTGATTTGTGGAGCGATTCCTTATACTGGGCTAACATTCGGTTGCTATACTAGTTGGCACAGACACACAAAACACCCATCCTGCAAACGGTTCTAACACCGTTTCATTGAGGGTCCTGCCGCGCCCAAGAACAGGAAATGCGGTACGCCTCCGGGTTGGTTCCTCCCACCTCCGCCCGGAGGCACTTTTTCTACTCGTGTGCGGAGTCCGCGCGCGGCGCGAGCAGGCCGCAGAGAATGCCGCAGAGGGCGAGCGTGACGGCGAGGGAACTGCCGCCGTGCGAGAGGAGCGGCAGCGTGATGCCCGTCATCGGCAGCGCGTTGAGCACGCCCGCCACGTTGAGAATCACCTGCACCGCGAGGCTCGCGACGATGCCGACGGCGAGCAGCGCCTCGCCGCGCGCGCCCTCGGCCGCGCGCCGTTCCGCCGCGACGAGACCGCACGCGAACACCACGCCCCAGAGCGCGAGCGCGCCCGCGCCGCCCACAAGCCCGAGATCCTCCGCCAGCACGGCATAGACGAAATCGCTCGACGCGATCGGCACGGCCTGCGCGTCGCCCAGTCCGAAGCCCACGCCGCCCACGCCGCCGCTCGCCACGGCCGCCAGGCCCTGCAGCGTCTGCCAGCCCGCGCCCGTGGTGTCCGCAAGCGGATCGCGCCACACCGCGAAGCGCGTGGCGAGATGCCCGAAGGGACACGCCGCCGCCGCCGCGAAGCCCGCGCCCACCGCGGCGCACGCAAGCAGCCCCCAGCCCCACGAGGCCGCGAGCAGCAGTGCCGTCGCCGTGAGCACGAGCTGGGCGAGCAACCCGAAGTCGCCCGCCGCCGCCACGAGCGCGCACACGCTGCCGAGCATCGCGAAGGCCGCGCCCCGGCTTCGCGGCAGAAGCCCGGCGAGAGAGAAGACCACGCAGAGCTTGACGAGTTCGGAGGGGTTGATGCGGCCGGGCAGGTAGAGGCCGCCGCGATAGCGTCGCCCCAGAACAAGCAGCAGCGCGAGCAGCGCGCATGCCGCGCCCCAGAAGAGCCACGGCCCCGCGCCGCGCAGCAGGCGTTCGACGTGTCGGCCCGCGCAGGCCGCGCCAAGCGCCGCGACGAACCCCAGCAGCAGCGGCGCCCAGAGCGCGAGGCCGGGCGTGGCCTCCGCGAGGCGCGCCTGCAGCACAAGCCCGCCAAGGGTGAGCGCGCTCACGGCGGCGATCAGCAGTCCACGCGCGCTCATTCGAAGACTCCTTCCTCCCGGGCGGCGAGCAGCACGGCGCGCGCCACGGGAAGGGCGGCCTCCGCGCCGAAGCCGCCTTCCTCCACGAGCACGGTGACGACGAGGCGCGGCGCGGCGGCGGGCGCGAAGCACGTGAACCACGCATGGTCGCGTCCGCCGCGGCCCGTCTCGGCGGTGCCCGTCTTGCCGCACACGTCGAGTCCGGGCAGGTCGCACGCGCGCCCCGTGCCGCGCTGGACGGCGGCGCGCATCATCGCCTTCACGCGCGTGGCCGTCGCGTAGGTGAACGGCTGCGCGCGCAGGGCGGGGCGCGCGGCCGGGTCGAGCGTCGGCGCCACGCTTACGCCGTCGTTCGCGATTGCCGCCGTGAAGAGCGCGACCGCGAGCGGCGTGAGCTGCAGGGCGCCCTGGCCGATCGCGACGGGCGCGAGCTCCGGCGCGCGCAGGCCTTCCGGCACGCCGCCGCCGGCGGACTCCAGCGCGATGCTCGCCGCCGGCAGCACGACCACGGAATCGCGCAGACGCGCCGCCGCGACCGCGCGCGCGAAGGCCGCCGGACCCAGCGCCACGCCGAGCTGCGCGAAGTAGGTGTTGGAGGAATGGACGAAGGCGGCATCGAGCCCGAGGCGGCCGAAGCCGCGCCACGGTTTGCCGCGCCGCGCCCGCTGGCGCGCCTCCACGTCGCGGATCGCGGGCGTGTTGCGCGCGCTGCGGTAGCCGGCGGCGGGACAGTCGAAGAGCGGGTCGAGCCCCGCGTCGAGCGCGGCGGCGGCGATGAAGACCTTGAACGTGGAGCCGGGCGGGTAGAGGCCGTTCAGCGCGCGGTTGAGGACGTCGTCGCGCGGCGTGGAGACGAGCGCGCGGAGGCGGCCCGTGGCGGGTTCGAGCGCGACGACGGCGCCGCGCCGGTTCTTCAGCGCGGTTTCGGCGACGGTCTGCAGGCGCGCGTCGAGCGTGAGCGGCACGGGACCGCCGTGCGCGGCGAGGGCGAGGTCGTCGAGCACGAGCTGGAAGGTGGAGCCGGCGACGGCGAGCGGCTGGCCCTGCCGATCCACGGCCGTGCCGCGCGGCGGCAGAATCGCCTCCGCGTTCGCGCGGCGCGCGTGGCGGCGCAGAAAGCGGACGAAGCGCGGATCCTGCGGCCCCGCGACGAGCCACCGCGCGTGCGCCCCCGCCAGCAGCAGCAGCGCCAGCGCGATGAACACTCCGATGATGCCGATCCTCAATCTCATTCGCCGATCAACTCCCAACTCCCAACTCTCAACTCCCAACTACCAACTCTCAACTCCCAACTCCCAACTCCCAACTACCAACTACCAACTACCAACTATCAACTATCAACTACCAACTATCAACTACCAACTACCAACTATCAACTACCAACTA
>CAVEDG010000148.1:0-436 GCA_963614205.1 bacterium
CGACACGAGGCTCGGCGCGCTTTTCGTGTCGCTTGCGTTTTCGTGATTGCGGACGGCGCCGCCGACCGCATCGCCAACCGTGCGCACGCGATTCCGCGCCGACCGTGCTTTCGTGAGGGGGAAAACGGCTCGGCGCACACCCTCGACCGCCGATTTTCGACTCCGTACAGCATTATTTCTCACACCACATCTGGAAACTTTCGGAAACGGGGTTGTCTTGCAATGAACTGCCAGTTATTGTTGATGCAGGATAAGCCTCATAATGGTCTGCTCAAGGTCGTTACGTCTGTGCGAGGGCCTGATCGAGACCGGCGAGGATGTCACTGATGTGCTCGATGCCGATCAAGAGGCGGATGAGCTCGGGAGCGAGTCCGCTCGCGCGCTGCTCCTCCTCGGAGAACTGCGAGTGCGTCGAGGAGGCCGGATGGATCACGAG
>CAVEDG010000148.1:528-4960 GCA_963614205.1 bacterium
TGACGGCCGCGCCGCCCTTGACGCCGAAGACGACCATGCCGCCCTGGCCGTCGGGAAGATACTTTTCGGCGAGCGCATGGCTCGGGTCGCCGGGGAGGCCGGGGTAGCGCACCCACGCGATCCATCACTTGAGCGGCGCATGGGGTTTTGGTAAACTATCTCCCATGTTCAAATTTTTCATCCTTCTGCTCGTCGCGGGCATCGCGTGTGCGGGGCCGGCGCAAGTGGCAACCGCGCTGCCCGCGGATCGCCTGGCCTTCGCCAATCAGCTGGCGAAGCGGGGGCTTCATGCCGAGGCCCTGAAGGAATACGAGGCGATCCGCGACGTCAAGACGCTGCCGCAGGACGAAGTGCGCTACCGCCTCGGCGAGGCCTACCGCCACGTGGGGCGCGCGCAGGACGCGCTCAGCGCCTACGCGGGGCTGATCAAGGACTATCCGCAGTCCCGCTACGTGGACTACGCGCGCCTCAACCGCGCGCTGCTGCTCACGGGCGACGCGCGCGAGAGGGAGCTCGCCGCGCTTGACCACGTGGGGGCGGGCGCACAGATCCGCGCCACCGCGCTCTACTGGCTCGGCGAGACGAACGCCGCGCAGAAGAAGGTTCCCGAGGCCATCGCATGGTACCTCAAGGCGAACGAGGTGGCGCCCACGAACGACGTGGCGCGGCTCGCGCGCCTGCGCGCCGCCTCGCTGCTCTCCGTGTCGAAGGACGTGCGCGACCGCCGCCAGGCCCAGGCGATCTACCTCGACCTCTCCGCCGGCGACGACGAGAAGCTCGCCAGCGAGGCGCTCTTCTTCGTGGGCATGATGAGCTACCGCGAAGGCCGCTACGCGGAGGCGGCGCAGCTCTTCCGCCGCCTCGCCACGAAGTTCCCGCAGTCCGACCGCGCGAAGGAATGCGCGATCTTCGCCGCATGGGCCAACTACCTCGACGGCCGCTACGGCGAGGCGCTCGACCTCGCGGCGCGCCTGCGCGACGAAGGCAACGAGGACGCCGCCTACCTCGTGGCCGCCTCCCTGCGCAAGCTCGAACGGCGGCAGGACGCGGTGGACGCCTACTCCGCCGCGCTCGCGAAGTTCCCGCGCGGCCGCCATGCCGACACGGAATGGTTCGAGCGCCTGACCGTGCTCGCCGCCTCCAACGACAACGCGGCCGTGCTGGACGAGCTCGCGAAGCGGCCCGACCCGCCGAAGAAGACGGCCGCCCATGCGTGGAGCTACGGCTGCGAGGCGGCGATCGCCGCGACGAATTTTCCGCGCGCGATCGAGTTCGCCACGCTCGTGGCGCGCAACGCCACGGGCGACATGCAGTACAACGCCGTGCATCGCCTCGCGTGGCTGCACGAGAAGACCGGCAACTGGACGAAGGCCGCGCTCGCCTACCGCCTCCTCGCGCAGAAGTGGCCGGAAGCCGCCATCGCCGCGCAGTCCCTCTACCAGGCGGGCTGCGCCGAGACCCGCGCGGGGCGCGTGGAGCAGGCGCGCGCGGACTGGACGAACCTGCTCGCGAAGCATCCCGACTCGCCCTTCGCGGCCGAGGCGCTCTACGCGCGCGCCATGGCGGAGCTGCGCGCCAAGGAGCATCGCGCCGCCGAGCGTTCGCTCAACGAACTCGACCGTCGCTTCCCGAAGTTCGCCAAGCGCGGCGAGGCGCTCTACTGGTGGGGCGTGGCCGCGAGCGGCATCGGCGACGCGCCCGAGGCCGAGCGCCACTTCCGCGACGCGCTCGCCGCCAAGCCGCCCGCCGAGTTCGCGCGCGAGGCGAGCCTCGAACTGGCGTTCATCCTGCAGAAGCGCGGCGCCGAGCGCGAGGCGGCCGACATCTTCGCGGGCCTGCTCGACACGAAGGCGGTGAACCGCATGCCGCCCGGCGAGCTCGAATGGCTGGCCGAGTTCACCGCGGGCGTGACGAACTACACCGCCGCGCTCAAGGCCGCGCAGATCATCGAGGCGCGCAAGGTGGGGCCGGACTGGAACCAGATCGGCGCGCAGCTCGCCGGCCAGGCGCACGAGGGCCTTGGCGAGATGGACGCGGCCGCGGCCGCCTACACGCGCGCGCTTGAAACCGGCGCGCGCACGGCGCGCGGCGCGAAGGCCGCGCTCGCCCTCGGCCGCCTCGAAACGACGCGCGCCCTCTTCGACGAGGCCAAGGAGCATCTCACCGACGCCGTGGAGCGCGCCACGGCGCCCGAGCTCATCCCCCTGCGCGTGCGCGCCTACGCCGCGCTCGCCGCCAACGAGGAGGCGCGCGGCGACAACGCGGCCGCGCTCGGCTACCACATGCTCGTGGGCACGCTCTTCGACGATCCCGAACTCGTGCCCCACGCGCTCGGCCGCGCCGTGGAACTGCTGCGCAAGCTCGGCCGCGCCAAGGAGGCCGACGACCTCGCCGCCGAACGCGCCAAACGCTATCCCCAAGCCGCCGCGGAGGAGATCCGCAAACCGGAGTGACCATGGAGACGAACTACGAATTCGAAGACGAGGCGGAATCGAACGGCCTCTCCCGCGAGACGAGCCTGTTCCTGCTCATCGCAATGCTGATTGTGTCGTGCGCCGCGCACCTCGCGCTCATGTACGCCTGCTCGGACTGCGAGTTCGCGCCGCTGCACGGCGACGTGCACGACGCGCGCAAGTGGACGAAGGACCAGCCCGTGATGCAGGTGCAGAAGCTGGACGAGGCGGCGCTGCTGAGAGAGCAGGTCGAGCTCGCGCGTCCCGCCGCCGCCCCCGACACCGAGAAGCAGGAGGAGCGCGTGGAGCGCCTTACCTCCACCGAGAAGAGCGCGGTCGCGCCCGAGATGCCCGAGGCGGCCGTGGCGGCCACGTTCGCCGAGACGGCGCCCGAGCCGGCGAAGGTGGCGCCCACGGAGTGGATGCCGCGCCAGGAGATCGTGGCGATCGAGGCGCCGACGGTGCCGGACGACCTGGCGGCGCTGCCGCGCGTGGTCGTGCCGAAGATCGAGCGCGTGCGCGGTGCGGCCGACATCACGCCGGCGTTCGACCTCATGGCCGCGCCGAGGGCCGACGCGGCGGGCGGCGGACGCCTCGCGGTGAAGGCGGGCTCGCTCGCGGCGGCGGCGAACGCGGCGGCCGCGGTGGCTCCCGCGCCCGCTCCTCTTCCGGCCACGCTGCCGAACGCGCGCGACGTGGCGGCCTTCTCGGATCCGCTTGGCGGCGGCAGCCGGCCCAGCGCCGCGCAGGCGCTCTCCGAGGCCGAGCGCGCGCGCGCCGAACAGCGCGCCGCCGCCGCCGAGGCGCGCCTCGCCGCCGAGGAGAAGAAGCCCACGCCGCCCGCGCCCACCTCGATGCTCGTGGACGAGAAGGTGGTGGCGGAGAAGCGCGAGGCCGTGCGCGCCCTGCGCGACGACGTCACGCCGCAGGGCCGCGCCTTCAGCGAGAACGTGGGCCTCGCCCTCGGCACCTGGACCGATCCCGCCGAACCCGGCGTCAAGTACTTCCGCATCACGATCTCCAGCCGCGCCGAAAAGCCGCTGCCCGTCGTGTCGAAGGACATGGTGTTCCTGCTCGACGCCTCCGGCTCGATCGCGAACGCCCGCCTGAAGGCGTGCCGCAAGGCCATCTCCGCCGCGCTGCGCCTGCTCAACACGGGCGACCGCTTCAACGTGATCGCCTTCCGCGACCGCTTCACCTTCGCCTTCCCCCAGACGGCCTGGCGGGAGGTCTCGAAGGAGGCCTTCGACGAGGCGGACAACTGGATGGAGCACCTCACGACGCATGGCCAGACGGACGTGTTCCGCACGCTGCGCGGCATTCTCACGATGCCGCGCGATCCCACGCGCCCCCTCGTCGCGCTCGTGCTGACGGACGGCGACGCCACGAGCGGCCTCACGCGCAGCGCGGAGATCATCTCGCGCTTCAACGCGCTCAACGGCGGCCTCGTCTCGGTGTTCATGTACGGCGTGAAGTCCAACGCCAACGCCTACCTCATGGACATGGTCACGCGCGGTTCGCGCGGCAGCTGGGCGCGCGCGAAGAGCACGAGCTTCTGGGAATCGGCCGAGGGCCTTCCCGATCTCGCGCTGAAGTTCCAGCGGCCCGTGCTGGCGGACGTGGCGGTGATCGTCTCCGCCTCCTCGCGCGCCGAGACCTACCCGCAGCTCGTCTCCAACCTGTGCGAGGACGCGCCCATCGAGATCTACGGAAAGTGCCCCGCCGACCAGCAGGAGCTCGTGTTCTCGCTGCGCGGCCTCAACGGCGCGACGGTGTTCGAGAACATGTTCCGCGTGCCCTTCTCGAAGGCCGAGACGCTCACGCCCGAAGTGCGCACCGCCTGGGCGGCGCGCCGGCTCTACGCGCTCATCGCCGCCTACACGGCGAAGCCCGACCCCGCGCTGCTGCAGCAGATGCGCGCCTTCGCGGCGAAGTACCAGATCCCGATCCCCTACGAAAAGGAAATCCGCTAGTTAAAT
>CAVEDG010000149.1:0-4947 GCA_963614205.1 bacterium
ACGGACTTCATCTTGCGCAGGCCCGTCTGCAGCGTTTCGAGAGGCGTCGTTGTGCAGTACGAGGCGTTGAAGAGCTCGAGCGAAAGCCAGGGGGAGAGGCCGTTCTCGCGCAGGATGCCCTTGATCTGGCGCCACGGCGCGATGCCGTCGCCGGGCCACACGCGGTCGGCGTCCTTCAGCTGCGCGCGCGCCGGCGTGGCGGGCACGTCGTTCATGTGCAGCACGGGCAGGGTCGACTTCGTGCAGAAGCGCAGGCCCTCGTAGGGACTTCCCCCGCGGTACATGTGGTAGACGTCGGCGAGCACGGCGGCCTCGGCGTGTCCGCTCGCGGCGGCCACGTAGAGCGCCTCGTTCAGGCGGCTCAGGTTCGCGGAATGGCCCCAGAACTCGAGAATCGGCGTCACGCCCATGCGGCCGCCGAGCTCGAGCACGGCGCGGTAGCCGTCCGCAAAGGCGTCGAGCGACACCTTGGGGCTGCCAGGCGGCTGCAGGCCGAAGGGCGGCGCGGCGATGAAGCGGCCGCCGAGTTCGGCCACAAGCGCCATGTCGGCCTTCATCTCGTCCATGCCCGCGCGGCGCGCGGCCGCGTCGGGCAGGGACCAGTGGGCAAAGCCGATGCCATTGACGACGGCGAGGTTGCCGTCTTCGCACATCTTGCGGATGTCGCGCAGCTCGGCCTTCGCCGCGCGCATGTCGGCGAGCCAGGGCTCGATGCCGTCGTAGCCGGCGGCGATGCAGAGGCGCACCTGCTCCCTGAGCGGGAGCTTGAACGGGCGAATGGTCGCCGGGTTCAGCGCGTAGCGGAAGGCGCCGGGGGCGCGCGCGGCGGGTGCGGAGTCCGGCGTGGAGGCGCAGCCCGCGGCCAGCGCGCCGACCGCGGCGGTCGCCAGAAAGTCGCGACGAGTCGTCATGGTTCGTGTCCTTTCGCGCTAGCGCTGCACGCGGCCCGTGCCGTTGCCGGCCGCGAGCGCCTCGACTTCCGCCGCGGAGACGAGGTTGAAGTCGTGTTCGATCGTGTGCTTCAGGCAGGAAGCCGCCACGGCGAAGTCGATCGCCGCCTGGTCGTCCTTCCCCGAGGCGAGCGCGTAGATGAGCCCGCCGCCGAAGCTGTCGCCGCCGCCCACGCGATCGACGATGCGCACGGCGTATTCCGTCGAGAAGAAGGCCTTCTGCGCCGCCGCGTCGTAGAGCATGCCCGCCCAGAGGTTGTCCGACGCGCTAAGCGACGTGCGCAGCGTGATCGCCACCTTCCTGCAGCCGAAGCGCGTGGCGAGCTGCGCGGCCACGGAGGCGTAGCCGGCCTTGTTCAGCTTGCCGCTCTCCACGTCCGAGCCCTCGCCGACGATGCCGAACACGTCCGCCGCGTCCGCCTCGTTCGCGATGAGCACGTCCACGAACGGCACGAGCTGCGCCATGCATGCGCCCGCCTGCTCGCGCGACCAGAGCTTGCCGCGGTAGTTGAGGTCGCACGACACGGTGATGCCGTGCGCGCGGCAGTACTCGAGCGCGTCGCGGCAGATCGCCGGCAGATCGCCGCCCAGCGCGGGCGTGATGCCGGTGAAGTGGAACCAGTCCACCCCCGCGAAGATCTTCGCCCAGTCGAAGTCGCCGCGCGCCGCGAGCGCGATGGACGATCCGGCGCGGTCGTAGACGACCTTGGAGGCGCGCTGCGAGGCGCCCTTCTCGACGAAGTAGATGCCGAGGCGCGGCCCGCCCCACACGATGTCGCCCGTCTGCACGCCGAAGCGGCGCAGCTCGTTGCGCGCGCTCTCGCCCAGCGGATTCGCCGGCAGCTTCGTCACGAACGACGCCTCGAAGCCGTAGTTCGCGAGCGACACGGCCACGTTGGCTTCGCCGCCCGCGTAGGACGCCTCGAAGCGCTCGGCCTGGACCATGCGCTTGAACCCCTCCGGATTCAGGCGCATCATGATTTCACCAAAGGTGACGACTTTCATCTTTCCGATTCTCCTTGATGGTCAAAGGGTAACTCATTTCGCGCCGAGCGTGACCGTGGCCGGCGCCAGATCCTTGGCCGAGGCCGTGAGCGTGATCGGGCCGGTCTCGCCCTTGTCGCGGCGCACCACCACCACGGCCCGGCCGAAGTAGAGCGGGTGCGAGGCCACGTCCATGAACGACTCGTGCGCGCGCGGATCGGCGTTGCCCACGGCCATGATCTTTCCCGGCCCCGTCAGCTTGAACGACACGCGGTCCTTCGCCCACGGTTCGAGCGTGCCCTGCGCGTCGACTGCGTTCACCTGCACGAACACGCACGTCTCGCCGTCCGCCGGCAGCGCGGTCTCCTCCGGCAGCAGCTTCACCGCCGCGGGCTTCCCGGCCGTGCGCACCACGTGCTCGCCGATCGCCGCGCCGTTCTTGTACGCCACGGCCTTGAGCTCGCCGGGCTGATACGGCACGTCGAACCAGCGCAGACGGTAGCGGTCGCACACGTCATAGTAGGGGTTGATGCGGAAGGCGTCCGTGCGCGGGCTCACGATCACGTCGCGGATCGAAGCCCAGGTGCCGGACTTCATGTCGTCGAACACCACGCGCACGTAGCGCGCGCGCACCGGCTTCGCCTCGCGATTCTGGGTGGCGTCCAGCGGCTTCTTCGCATAGTCGCGCCACGTCGTGCCGTCGTCGGAGAGGCGGATCGTCCAGGCATAGCGGCGTTCGTCCTGTTCGCACGTCACGAGCACCGAGGCAAAGTCCTTCACGGCGCCGAGATCGACCTGCCACCATTCGCCCTTGGCGTCGTTCTGCGCGCACCAGCGCGTGCCGTGCACGCCGTCCACCGCGTTCGCGGGCGCGTTGACCACGTCGCCACGGCGCTCCACGCTGCTCGCGTTCACGGGCTTGCCCGCGGCGAGGTTCTCGGGCTTCTCGGTCGGCGCGCCCTTCCGGCGGCGGCCAAGCGATTTGCCGTTCAGGAAGAGCTCGGCCTCGTCGCCGTCGGTGTACACGTAGACGGGCAGGGACTTCACGCCCGTCCACGTCCAGTGCGGCGACACGCGCACGGTGTGGTCCTTCGTGTTCCAGTGCGCCCGGTAGAGCCAGTAGCGTTCCTTCGGCAGGCCCATGAGGTCGGCGATGCCGAAGTAGGAGCTGCGCGCGTAGTCGCGCTTGGGCAGGTCCTTGATGATGCTGGGCACGTAGGGCGTGGGTTCGCCGAGGTAGTCGATGCCCGTCCACACGAACTCGCCCGCGCAATAGCGGTCGTCCTCCATGCGCTTGAACTCGACGTCGGGGATGTCGCTCCACGACGCGGCGTTGTGTTCGTAGCCGTCGACCTCGCGCTGCGCCACGGCGTAGTCCGTCTTGGCGCCGGCGGGCGGCTGCGAGAAGAAGCCGCTGCTGCTGAGCGCGCTCGCGCTTTCGCTGTAGACCACGGGCTTGTCGGGATGCTTCGCCTTCACCGCGCGGTACTGTGCGCCGTAGTTCCAGCCCGTGAGGTCGAGCTCGGCGAACATGCCCGTGTCGACGGCGTTCTTGTGGCAGCAGCCAATGCCCACGGGACGCGTCGTGTCGAGCTCGCGGATCGCGCTGCGGAAGAGACGGAAGCGCGCGGCGCTCATGCCGTTCTGCGCCTTCGGGTTCTTGCCGTTCCAGTCGTAGCCGTTCGGCGTGATCTCGTTGCCGATCGACCAGTTGACGACGCTCGGGTGGTTGCGGTCGCGGCGCACGAACGCGCGCAGGTTCTCGACCACGTAGTCCTCGAGATTCTCGCTGTTGCGGCGGCCGCTCGTGTGGTCCCACTTGTCGAAGCACTCGTCCCACACCACGATGCCCATCTCGTCGCAGAGTTCGAGCACCTGCGGATCGGGCGCGTTGTGGCTCGTGCGCAGCGCGTTCACGCCCATGTCCTTCATGATCTGCAGCTGGCGGCGCATGACGCTGCGGTTGAACGCCATGCCGAGCGGGCCCATGTCGGAATGAAGATCCACGCCCTTGAGCTGCACGCGGCGGCCGTTGAGGTGGAAGCCGTCGTCCGCCGTGAACTCCGCCACGCGGATGCCGAAGCGCACGTCCTGCGCGTCGGTCGCGCCCTTGGCGCACACGCCGACCGTCGCGAGGTAGAGCGCGGGATCCTCCACGTCCCAGAGGCGCGGATTGGCGACCTCGAGGTCGAAGGTGAAGTCGGCGCAGCCCTTGGCGGCGATGCGCCTGCTGGCGCCCGCCTGGGCCGCGTCCACGCCGCGCACGCGCGCGCCGGCCTCGGCGGTCACGGCCGTGTCGAGGCGGTTTGTGACGGTGAACGCCACGCGCACGGTCGCGGCCTGCTTCGCCACGCCGGGCGTGGAGATGAACACGGTGCCCGGCGCCACGTGCACGGCCGGCGCCGCCACGAGCCGCACGGCGCGGTAGATGCCCGCGCCCGGATACCAGCGCGAATGGTGGTCGCGCGTGTCGGCGCGCACGGCGATCACGTTCGCCCCCTCGCGCACGAACGGCGCCGCGTCCACGCGGAAGCCCATGTAGCCATAGCGCCAGCCGCCCGCGTACTGGCCGTTCACGTAGACTTCGGGACGCGCCATCACGCCGTCGAACTCGAGCCACAGCGCACCGCCCGCCTGCACGGCCGCCAGCTGCGCCGCCGACACGTCGAGCGCGCGGCGGTACCAGCCCACGCCACGCCACGGCAGTTTGCCCGAACCGCCGTCCGCCTCGGGGTCGAACGGTCCGGCGATCGCCCAGTCGTGCGGCACCTCCACCTGCTGCCACGCGGCGTCGTCGAACGCGGGCGCCGCCACGGTCTCGGCCTTCAGTTCGGCCTTTGCGTCCTTCGTGAAACGCCAGCCGTCGCCGGTGAGCGCCGTCACGCGCCGGGCGTTCTCGCCCGTTTCATTGCATCCCGCCACCAGCACGGCGGCGACCAGCGCGGTCACCGCGCTCCTCGTCTTCAATGTCATGTCGTTCCTTCTTGCTCGTTTCGCTGTTGTCCCCAAAGTG
>CAVEDG010000150.1:0-4913 GCA_963614205.1 bacterium
ATGACGACACTCGAGAAGACGGCTGCGGCGCTGCGCGCGCGCGGCTATGAGGCCATCTGCTGCGCCACGCGCGCGGAGGCGGCGAACGAAGTGATGAACCTCGCGGCCGACGCGGCGACGATCGGCCAGGGCGGCAGCGTGACGCTCAAGGAACTCGGTCTGCCCGAGGCGCTCGCCGCGCAGGGCAAGGCGCCCGCGCGCCGCGCGGACGTGGATCTCTTCCTGCTCAGCGCGAACGCGCTCACGGCGGACGGCCGCATCGTCAACATCGACGGCAACGGCAACCGCGTGGCGGCCTCCATCCACGGCCCGAAGCGCGTGTGCTACGTGATCGGCCGCAACAAGATCGTGGCCGGCGGCGTGGATGCGGCGATCGACCGCGTAAAGCGCTGCGCGTGCCCGCCGAACTGCCGCCGCCTCGGCAAGAAGACGCCGTGCGCGGAAACGGGCGCGTGCGCGGACTGCGACTCGCCCGACCGCATCTGCAAGGTCACGGTCGTGTTCGACCGCCGGCCCACGGGCACGCCGACCACGGTGGTGCTCGTGGACGAAGACCTCGGCTACTGAGCCGCGGGCGAAGGGACAGGCTGCGAATGAGGCGGAACTGGTGGAGAGGGGCGCTTGCGTGCGTGGCGCTCGCGCTCGCGTGCGCGGCGTGGGGGCAGGGCGCCGTGTTCAAGAAGCCCGTCAAGCGCGCGCCCGGCACGCCCGCGCCCACGGTCGTGGGCGTGGACCGGCTGCACGACGCGCTGGCGCATCTCGGCAAGGTCGGGCTGCCCGCGTTTGACATCCGCGCGATCGTGAAGGCGCTGCGGCTGAGTCCCTTCACCGCGAACGGCTGGTGGCGCAAGGCGGCGAAGGGGAATCCCGACGCGGCGCAGATCAATCTTTCGGCGGCGGAGCTGCTCGACGTGGCGCGGCTCGCGCTGGAGGCCGTGCGCATCCAGGCCGACGCGCAGAAGGCGCAGGCGCGGGCGCAGGCCGCGCTTGCCGCGAAGGGCATTGCGGAGGAGCCGGCCTCCACGGCCGCGTGCCGCTACAACCTCGACCTCGGCGAGGCGGGGCATCTCGTCTTCGACGTGTGGGGCGAGTTCCAGATCGACCGCCGCTACGTGAAGCCGGCCGACATGGCGGTGATCCACAAGCTCGAGGCCTACTACCGCAAGGCGTTCGCCTCCAGCGACTACGCGCGGACGGCGGCGGCGACGAACGCGCCGGGCGCGGAGGGCGAGATTCTCGAGGCGGCGGCGCTGCTGCCCGTGTCGCGGCCCGCCACGAACACGCGGCGCGCGGTGCCGATCTTCCGCGGCTTCGAGGATGCGCGCTACCAGCAGCACGATGCGCTCATCGCGCGGCTCGTGAAGGACTTCAACGCGCACAAGGCGCAGTGGATCGGCGGTACCACGAATCAGGCCGCGCGCGTGCCCAATCTCACGACGGCGCTCGTGAAGGCCCACATGATCGAGGAGACGGGCGGCGGCGGGCCGATGTCGCGCGCGGCGTGGCCGGTCGATCCGGAGCAGGTGAACGTGCCCGGCGACTGGTCCGACGTGAAGCTCGACCTCGGCCTCGCCAAGCCCGAGAGGCGCAACGAGGGCACGGCCGAGACGAACGTGCGCGCGGCGATCAAGTTCCTTGCGCGGAAGGGCTTCGGGAAGTCCGGCCAGCCCGTGGGGAGGAGGCCGACGGGCTTCTTCGACGGCTGGCAGGTGGCGCTGCAGCGCTACAACGCGCGGCGCGACCGCACGCTCGACAACCGCATCTTCAGCGAGGCCTACGCCGAGAAGGTGCAGCGCCGCGCCGCGAATCCCGACGTCTTCGTGCCCATTGAAAACCGCGTGGCCGCGCCGAAGACGACCGCGCAGGACTGACCCCTTTCTCCGACATTTCGACACCCCAAATGGAAAGCACCGCCATGAACCTTGACCTGAAACTTGACCGGCCGCTCATCGTCTTCGACATCGAATCGACGGGCGTCAACGCGCGGCAGGACCGCATCGTCGAGCTCGCCGCCATCCGCGTGGAGCCGGACGGCACGGAAACCGAGAAGTGCTGGCTTCTCAACCCCACCATTCCCATCCCGCCCGAGACGACGGCCATCCACGGCATCACGGACGACATCGTGAAGAACTGCCCCACGTTCGCGGACGCGGCGGCGGAGATCGAGGCGTTCTTCGCCGGCTGCGACCTTTCCGGCTTCAACGCCGACCGCTTCGACATCCCGTGCCTGGAGGAGGAGTTCGCGCGCACGGGGCGCAACTTCCGCGCGAGCGACCGCCGCCACGTGGACGTGCAGCGCATCTACCACCGCAAGGAACCGCGCGACCTCACGGCCGCCGTGCGCTTCTACTGCGGCCGCGACCACGCCGGCGCGCACGGCGCCGAGGCCGACGCGCGCGCCACGCTCGACGTGCTCAAGGCCCAGCTCGCGCGCTACGACGACCTGCCGAAGACCACGGCCGAGATGGACGAGTATCTCGCGCCGCGCGATCCGCTCAACGCCGACCGCCGCGGCCTCCTGCGCTGGAACAACGGCGAGCTGTGCGTCAACTTCGGCCAGAAGCGAGGCACGCCGCTGCGCGACCTCTTCGCGCACGAGAAGAACTGGCTGCGCTGGTTCGTGAAGGGCAACTTCGAAACCGACGCGCGCATGATCGTGAGCGATCTGCTCGACAAGGGCATCTTGCCGAAACCGCCGAAAATTTGATATACTATTCAATTCCTGCGCCCAACGACGGGGTAGGCACGGCAGAAAACCGTGAACACAGACAAACCAAACAAAGTTCAGTTACATGGCAATTCGTAAACCCACGATGCCGGCCGAGAAGTCCGCGGTGTTCGCCGACTTCCTCAAGCAGCAGGCATCCGTGCAGGACAAGGCGTTCAAACCCCACTCCATCATCGAGGGCAAGGTTTCCGCCGTCAAGGGCGACGACGTGTTCGTCGACATCGGCTACAAGAGCGAGGGCGTGGTGCAGCTCTCCGAGTTCGGCGACAAGAAGGACGAAGTCAAGCCCGGCTTCAAGTTCAACGTGATGCTCTGCTCGCTCGAGAACGACAAGACCGGCATGGTCGGTCTCTCGAAGAAGGCGGCGGACGACCACATCCGTTGGCAGAAGGTGCTCGAGACGTACACGGAAGGGTGTGTCGTCAAGGGCACGATCCAGAGCGTGGTGCGCGGCGGCATGCTGGTGGACATCGACGGCGTCGAGGCCTTCCTGCCCGGCAGCCAGGTGGACGTCACGCCCGTGCGCGACCTCGAGCCCTACAAGGGCCAGACGTTCGAGTTCAAGGTCATCAAGATCTCCAACGAACGCAAGAACATCATCATTTCCCGCCGCGAGCTCATCGAGGGCACGATGGCCGAAAAGCGCGCCGAGCTGCTCGCCTCCCTCCAGAAGGGCGAAATTCGCCACGGCCGCGTGAAGAACATCACCGACTTCGGCGCCTTCGTGGATCTCGACGGCATCGACGGCCTCCTCCACATCACCGACATGAGCTGGGGCCGCGTCAAGCACCCGAGCGAACTGCTCAAGGTCGGCCAGGAGCTCGACGTCATGGTCCTCGACGTGGATCAGGACAAGGAGCGCATCTCCCTCGGCCTCAAGCAGACCACGGAGAATCCGTGGACCACGATCACCGAGCAGTTCCCGGTGGGCAGCCGCGTGAAGGGCAAGGTCGTCAACCTCGCCGCCTACGGCGCCTTCGTGGAAATCGCCCCCGGCATCGAAGGTCTCGTGCACATCAGCGAATTCAGCTGGACCAAGCGCGTGGCCCGCGCGAGCGACATGCTCAACGTCGGCGACGAAGTCATGGTGCAGGTGCTCGCGGTCGACGCCGAGAACCAGAAGATCGGCCTCGGCATCCGCCAGACGCAGGAAAATCCGTGGGACAGCGTGATGGATCGCTACCCCGTGGGCAGCCGCGTCAAGGGCAAGGTGCGCAACTTCACGCCGTATGGCGCGTTCGTCGAGCTCGAAGAGGGCATCGACGGCATGATCCACGTCACGGACATCTCCTGGACGCGCCGCCCGGCGCACCCCTCGGAGTGCCTCCAGAAGGGTCAGGAAGTCGAAGCGATCGTGCTCGACGTCAACCCGAAGGAAGAGCGCATCTCCCTCGGCCTCAAGCAGGCGCAGACCGATCCGTGGGCGGACATCGCCGCCAAGTACGCGGTTGGCTCCATCGTCAAGGGCAAGGTCTCGAAGGTCGCCTCGTTCGGCGCGTTCGTCGAGCTCGAAGACGGCGTGGACGGCCTCGTGCACATCTCGCAGATCAGCGATCAGCACATCGAGAAGGTGCGCGACGCGCTGCAGATCGGCCAGGAGGTCGAGGCCCGCGTGCTCAAGGTCGATCGCGGCGAACGCCGCATCGGTCTCTCGATCAAGGCGGTCAACATGACGGACGAGCAGGTGCGCGCGCTCGAAGACGAGGCGGCGGGTTCGATGTCGATCGACTCGGCCAGCTCCGCGCCGGAGAACGGCCCCGCTCTGGGTTCGCTCAGCTCGGCGTTCGACGACGCCTTCGGCAACATCGAGTGGCAGCCCGGCGAAGCCGAGAACAAGTAAGCGTTCATACATCAGGAAAGGATATTCATCATGTCCAGGGTTTGCGAAATCTGCGGCAAGGGTCCGTCCGCCGGGCGTTCCATCATCCGCAAGGGCTCCCCGAAGTACAAGGGCGGCATCGGTCTTCACACGACCGGCATCTCCAAGCGCCGCTTCCTGCCGAACCTCCAGACGGTCCGCGTGACCGATGGCAAGGGCAACACGTGCCGCAAGCGCGTGTGCACGCGCTGCCTGAAGGCCGGCAAGGTCATGAAGGCCGGCAAGCCGGCGGCGACGGTCTAACCGTCCCGCCCAACGGCAACGAGAAAGCGGTCTCCCGTCCTCCCGGACGGAAGACCGCTTTTT
>CAVEDG010000151.1:0-4880 GCA_963614205.1 bacterium
ATCTGCTGCAGGAAGGCGTCGCAGATGCAGTCCTTCACCACGATGTCGCGGCCGGTCTTCGGGTTCTTGAACGTGCGCCACGGGCCCTTGTCGATGAGCGTCGCGCCATACTCGCGCGTCGCGAGCGCATAGCCCCAGTCGCGGAACGCGCCCTCGGTGAACTTCTGGATGTTGCCCTTGTGGACGAGCGTGACGGACGTGCGGTCGTTCGCGACCGCGTAGTCGAGCGCGGCCTTGACGAGGCGCTCCGTGCCTTCCTGCGACACGGGCTTGATGCCGATGGACGCGGTCTTCGGGAAGCGGATCTTCGAGACGCCCATTTCCTCGAGCAGGAATTTCTTCACCTTCTCGACTTCGGGCGTGCCGTTCATCCACTCGATGCCCGCGTAGATGTCCTCGGTGTTCTCGCGGAAAATCACCATGTCGGTGAGCTCGGGGCGCTTCACGGGGGAGGGCACGCCCTTGAACCAGCGCACGGGGCGCAGGCACACGTAGAGGTCGAGCTGCTGGCGCATCGCCACGTTGATCGAGCGGATGCCGCCGCCCACGGGCGTGGTGAGCGGGCCCTTGATCGACACGAGATATTCGCGGCATGCGTCGAGCGTCTCCTGCGGCAGCCACGTGTTCGGCCCGTAGACGGCGTTCGCCTTCTCGCCCGCGTAGACTTCCATCCACGCGATGCTGCGGCGCGTGCCGTAGGCGGCCTTCACCGCGGCGTCCCACACCGTCTTCGCCGCGCGCGTGATGTCCGGCCCCGTGCCGTCGCCTTCGATGAACGGGATGATGGGGTGGTCGGGAACCTGAAGGACGCCGTCCTTCATCGTGATCGTGTCCCCGGCGGGAACCTGAATCTTGTCGTATGCCATGTTGTGATGTACCTTTTCGAAACGGGAATTGGGAAAACGGAAAAGCGATCAGACGCGCGCGAGCAGGTCGTTGCGGTAGAGCGCGCGCACGGCGTCGCAGTCCTGCGTGTGGCCGGCGCGGTAGGAGACGACGGTGCCCACGAAGCGGTCGGGCCCGGTGAGGGTGAGGGCGGCGAGCAGGTCGAGCGTGGCGCGGTGCCACACGGGCTCGAGGAACTTGTCCGTGCCCTCGAGCGGGAAGCGCGGCGCGTTGTACCAGCGGCGGTGGCCGTGGATGAGGATGTTGTTCATGTCGTAGCCGAGGTGGCGCCAGTCGGCGCGCGCCCAGCCCACGAGCTTGACGATCTGGAACTGGCGATGCGTGGCGTTCGTGCGCGCGTAGGAGCCGTACGTGAAGGCCTCCGGCGTGACGTCGAACACGAGGCGCTGGTCGCCGATCACCGTGTTCCAGTTGATGGCGACGTCGAGGCGCAGACGGCGCGAGCCGTCGTCCGGCAGAAAGAGCAGGAAGTCGCCGCGCGTGCCGCCGAAGGCGAGCGGCTCCTTGACCGTGACGTAGGTGGCGTCGTCGGACGTCTCCACGATGCCGGCCTTCTTCACGGCCTCGACCATGGGCAGCGAGGAGTCGTCGAAGAGCGGCGGATCGCCCGAGTTCGTCTTGAGCACCACGTTGTCGAGCCCGAGGCCGCCCTTGAGCGCCACGATGTGCTCGACCATGCGCAGGTAGTTGTGCGCGGAGCCGCTGCGCAGCACGAGACGGCCGGCGGACTCCCAGAGATTCGCGATGTGCACCTCGGTGTCGAGCTGCTCGGGCAGATCCGTGCGTCGGATCCACCAGCCCGGCTTCGCGGAGGGCGCGAACGTGAGCGTGCGCTTCTCGCGGCCGCGGTACGTGCCCTTGCCGGCCACGGACACCTCGGCGGCGAGCGTGGTGCGCTTCGGCGACCACCCGCTCGTCTCCGAGAGGCGCACCACGTCCGGAGTCTGGGCGTTGAAACGCGCAAGCGCCGCGTCGAGCGAGGCCTGCGAGCCCCGCACGAGGCGGCACCTGGGATAGTCGAACGTCGGATGTGAAAGGGGCATCTGGACTATTTCCACTTCTTGGGATCGTCGGGGTTCTCGATGATCTTCGTGACGAGCGGCGACACCACGGGCTCGATGTTGGCGGCCCGGAAGCTGTCCACCACCTGCGAGAGCCACACGCCGAAGCCGCCTTCCTTGTCGTACTTCTTGATGCGGAAGAGTTCCTTCTGGCACTGCGCGTCCACGCAGATCAGCACCGGGAAGTTCCTGCGGTCCGTGTACTTCGGCTCGTCGTCGTTACGCGCCTTCGCCTCCGCGATGTCGTGCGCCGACACGGCGAAGTTCTCGAGGAACTTGAGATCCGGCTCCTTGAGCCCGCGCGTGTCGATCTTCTTCTTGTCCTTGCTGTCGCTCTTCACCTTCATGAACGCGACCACGCAGTTCTTCTGCGCGAAGTCCTTCATGAACGCCTTGTGGTTGATCACCTTCTGCTTGAGCTCCGCCACGGAGGCGTCGCCGTCGGGCAGAATCGCCACGAAGAGCGGCAGGTTGCAGCGTTCCGCCACCGCCTTGGCTTCGGCGAACTTGGTGTAGCTGGGCTTCTTCTGCTTGCGCGCCTTGAGCTGCGCGGGCGTGGGCTCGTTCGAGGCGGCCTCTTCGGCGGCCGCGTCCTTGGCCTTTTCTTCCGCCGCCGTGCCCGGCAGCAGGGGTGACGCCGCCAGCACGGCGGCAAGTGCGAACGCGAGGTTCAGTTTGATCGTCATGGTGTCATTCCTTTCCCGCAAGCCGACGGGCGAGCGCCGGGAGTCCCGGATCGCGCGCGCCGGCCACGACAAGTGCGCCGAACGCCGGCGCCTGCGCGCGGAGAACCGCCTCCGCGTCTTCAAGATCTTGAACGCCCCGCACGGGCATTCCGTTCAATGCCGCCACGAGCGCGTCGGAATTGATCGAGCGGTCCGTGGTGCCGCCCGCGTCGTACACGGGCGGCAGCAGCAGCAGGTCGCACGGCCGCAGCGTGGCGCGGAACATCGCCGCCAGCGCCGCGCACATCTTCCGGAGCGGCGCATAGCCATGCGGCCGCCACGTCACCGCCACGCCCTTCGGATACGCGCCCTGCAGCGTGACGAGCATCGCGTGGAGTTTCTCGGGATTGTGCGCGTAGTCGTCGAACACCGCCGCGCCGCCGCAGTCGCCCACGCGCTGCAGCCGCCTCTCCACGCCCGGGAACGCGCGCATCGCCGCCGCGAGCCGCGCCGGATCCGCGCCCAGCGCCAGCGCCATGCGCAGCGCGCACTCGGCGTTCACGGCGTTGTGCTCGCCCGGCAGCGGAATCGTCCGCGCCACCGCGCCCGGCACGATCGGCGCGCGCCGGCCATCGATCACGGGCCCGGGCACGTCGCGCGCGAAGGCGTCGAACACGGCGTCCATCTCCTCCTTCGAGTAGTGGTCCGCCGAGGCGTTCGTGATGATCGCGGCGTAGGGCCTGAAGGCGACGAGCGACTTGTCGCTTTCGTCCACCTCCGCCACGGCGTAGACGCCGGCGCCCTTCCGCGTGGAGCCCACGCGCGTGCCGCCTGCGTCCCAGCCCACGATCTGCGCGCCGTTCACCACCACGGGGTCGAAGCCGCTTTCCGCGAGCAGATGGCCGAGGATGGCCGTGACGGTGGATTTCCCGCACGTGCCCGCCACCGCCACGAGCCGATGCGGCGCCAGCGCCTCCGCCAGCGCGGCGGCCCGGTGCACCACGGGAATCCCGCGCGCCCGCGCCGCCTGCAGGTCGCGGTTCGTCTCCTCCACCGCCGTCGAGAGAATCACGCGCGCGGTGTCGGAACCGATGCCGGAGCCGTCGTCCGGAAAGAGCGTCACGCCCGCGCGGGCGAGCGTGTCGAAGATGCGCGCGCGCGGCCCGCGCGCCGAGGCGCCGAGCGCGCGATCCGCGCCCGTCACCGTGCGGCCCGCGTCGAGCAGCGCCTGGGCGAGGGCGCTCATGCCCACGCCCCCCACGCCCACAAGATGGATGACTTCGCCCACCGGCTTAGCGACCAAAGGGATTGAGTTTGCGCAGGCTTTCCGCGGCGTCCTTCACGCCCTGGCCCACGGCGTCGGCCGCCTTGCCCGCGGCTTCGCCCGCCTTGCCCGTCGCGTCCTTGAGCGCATCGCCCGCGCCGCCCGTCACGCTCTTGAGCGCGTTCGCCGCGGTGCCGCCCGCGTCCGTCATGAACTTCGTCACGGAAGACCCCACCGTCGCGCACACGTCCGAGAACGTGGCGCCGCCCGACTCCTTGCCGATGTCCTTGAGTTCGATCGTGGGGAGCGCGAGCGGCAGGATGCCGAGCTTCACGCGCGTGCCGGCCAGGTAGAAGCGGTCGATCACCACCTTCGTGCCCGCCTTCTCCTCCTCGGCCTTCTTCTCCGCCTCGGCGGCGGGCGTTTCCTCTGCGCTTCCGAGCTTGCCCTTGGCGGTTGCGGCGATCGCGGCGAAGTTGTTCGTGCCGTTCTCGCTGACGTAGCTCACGAACGGATTCTCGATCGAGATCTCGCGCACGTGGATCGTGGAGCTCAGCAGCGAGCATACGGCCACGTCCACGCGCACCGTCGCCACGCTGAACGCCTCCACGTCCTGCGCATAGCCCTGCGGATTGGCGAGATGCGCCTCCGTAATCTGCAGGCGGCCCGTGAACGGGTTGAGGCTGAACGACTCCATCTTGAACGCGCAGCCCGTGTACTCCGGCACAAGCGACTCCGAGACGGACTTCACCACGCCGCCGATCCACAGCGGCAGCGAGAGCAGCATGAGCACGACGAGCCCCACGAGGCCGGCGAGGGTCCACAAACAGATTTTGACAGGTTTCTTCATGACAATGCGCATCCTTTCGAGTTGAAAAAGACGGTGAGTAGTTTACTCCGTCAGTCCGCCGAGGTCAAGCCCGAGTCGTCGCTCCGTTCAGGTGGCGGGCGTGCCGGCGCCGGCGGAGGCGAGCGGCGCGAGCA
>CAVEDG010000152.1:0-4878 GCA_963614205.1 bacterium
TACGCTTCCGTGGCGCGGGCGGCGAGGTAGGCGCGGTTCAGGCGCGCGATGTTGTCGAGGCCCACGTTCTTGGGGCACACCGCCGCGCATTCGCCGATGTTCGTGCACGCGCCGAAGCCTTCCTTGTCCATCTGGCGCACGAGCGCGAGCGCACGCCGGCCGGCCTCCACGCGCCCCTGCGGCAGCGAGCCGAGGTGGACGATCTTCGCGGAGGTGAAGAGCATGGCGGAGGCGTTGGGGCAGGCCGCCACGCACGCGCCGCAGCCAATGCACGCCGCGGCCGCGAACGCGCGGTCGGCGTCGGCCTTGGGCACGGGCGTGGCCGCCGCGTCGGGCGCACTGCCCGTGTTCACGCTCACGTAGCCGCCCGCCTGGATGATGCGGTCGAAGGCGGAGCGGTCCACCACGCAGTCCTTCACGATCGGAAACGCCGCGCTGCGGAACGGCTCCACGGTGATCGTCTCGCCGTCCTTGAACATGCGCATGTGCAGCTGGCACGTGGTGCAGCCGTAGTCCGCGCCGTGCGGCTGGCCGTTGACGACGAGCGAGCACGTGCCGCAGATGCCCTCGCGGCAGTCGTTGTCGAAGGCGAACGGCTCCTCGCCGCGCAGCACGCGCGTTTCGTTGACGACGTCGAGCATGTCGAGGAACGACATGTCGGGCGAAATGTCCGCCACGTCCACGCTTTCGAAATGGCCCTTGCTCGTGGCGTTCTTCTGGCGCCACATCTTCACGGTGAACTTCATGTTGGCCTCACTTGTAGCTGCGCGTGGCGAGCGCGACGTTCTCGAAGACGAGCGGTTCCTTCACGAGCGCGGGCGCGGCGCCGTCGCCCTGGTAGCCCCAGGCGCCGACGTAGCAGAAACGCCCGTCGTCGCGCTTGGCCTCGCCCTCGGCGGTCTGGCTTTCCTCGCGGAAGTGGCCGCCGCACGACTCCTCGCGGTGAAGCGCGTCGCGCGTGAGCAGTTCCGCGAACTCGAGGAAGTCCGCCACGCGGCTTGCCTGTTCGAGGCCCTGGTTGAAGTCGTCCGCGCCGCCCGTGACGACGACGTCGTGCCAGAACGCCTCGCGGATTTCGGGGATCTTGGCGAGCGCGTGTTCGAGGCCGGCCTTGTTGCGGGCCATGCCCACGTTCTCCCAGAGCAGGTTGCCGAGCTCGCGGTGGAAGGCGCCGGCGGTGCGGTGGCCCTTCACGGCGAGCAGCTTCGCGACCTTCGCGGCGCAGAGGCGCTCGCTTTCGCGGAACGCGGGCTCGTCGCCCGTCACCGCGCCGAGGCGCGTGGAGGCGAAGTAGCCGCCCAGCGTGTAGGGGATCACGAAGTAGCCGTCCGAAAGCCCCTGCATGAGCGCGGAGGCGCCGAGGCGGTTCGCGCCGTGGTCGGAGAAGTTCGCCTCGCCGAGCACGAAGCAGCCGGGGATCGTGCTCATGAGCTCGTAGTCGACCCAGAGGCCGCCCATCGTGTAGTGGATGGCGGGGAAGATGCGCATGGGCACGCGGTAGGGATCTTCGCCCGTGATCTTCTCGTACATCTGGAAGAGGTTGCCGTACTTCGCGCTCACGCCGTCCACGCCCAGCCGGCGCACGGCGTCCGCGAAGTCGAGATAGACGGCGAGGCCGGTGTCGCCCACGCCGTAGCCCTGGTCGCACACCTGCTTGGCGTTGCGGCTGGCGACGTCGCGCGGCACGAGGTTGCCGAAGCTCGGGTACTTCTCCTCGAGGTAGTAGTTGCGTTCGCTCTCGGGAATCTGGTCGGGCGGCCGGCGGTCGCCCTTGGCGCGCGGCACCCAGATGCGGCCGTCGTTGCGCAGCGACTCGCTCATGAGCGTGAGCTTCGACTGCAGGTCGCCGTGGCGCGGGATGCACGTGGGGTGGATCTGCGTGAAGCACGGATTCGCGAAGAGCGCGCCGCGCTTGTAGGCGCACCACGCCGCCGACACGTTCGAGCCGCGCGCGTTCGTGGAAAGGTAGTAGGTGTTGCCGTAGCCGCCCGTGGCGAGACACACGGCGTCGCCCGCATGGCGCTCGAACGCGCCCGTGACGAGGTTGCGCACCACGATGCCGCGCGCGCGCCCTTCCACGAGCACGAGGTCGGCCATCTCGCGCCGCGCGAACACCTTCACCTGGCCGCGCGCAACCTGGCGCGACATCGCCTGGTAGGCGCCGAGCAGCAGCTGCTGGCCCGTCTGGCCGCGCGCGTAGAACGTGCGCGACACCTGCGCGCCGCCGAACGAGCGGTTGTCGAGCTGGCCGCCGTAGTCGCGCCCGAACGGCACGCCCTGCGCCACGCAGTGGTCGATGATCGCGTTCGACACTTCGGCGAGACGGTAGACGTTGGCCTCGCGGGCGCGGAAGTCGCCGCCCTTGATCGTGTCCTTGAAGAGCCGCCACACGGAGTCGCCGTCGTTCTGGTAGTTCTTCGCCGCGTTGATGCCGCCCTGCGCGGCGATCGAGTGCGCCCGGCGCGGACTATCCTGAATGCAGAACACCTTCACGTTGTAGCCGAGCTCGGCGAGCGTGGCGGCCGCCGAGGCGCCCGCGAGGCCCGTGCCCACCACGAGCACCGTGAACTTGCGCCGGTTGGCCGGATTGACCAGCCCCACGTCGCGCCGATAGCGCGTCCACTTCTCCGCGAGCGGCCCGCTCGGGATCTTCGCGTCCAACGTCATTTCGAAACTCCTTTCGGTGCGGAAGCCGCCTCGGCGGCGAGCGCGGGCTGCGCGGCGCGCGCCTGCGCCATGCGGTCGCGCGCGGCGGGGCGCTGCAGCAGCAGGCAGGCGCCGAGCGCCGTCGCGGCGAACGTGCCCGCGAGCGCCACCGCCACGCCCGCGCCCGCGAGGTTCACGAGCGGCGTCCAGCGCGGATGCACAAGCCCGAACGTGCGGAAGAGGGACGGCAGCGCGTGCACGAGGTGCGCGCCCACGAGCAGGAGCGCCACCACGTAGAGCGCCGTCCAGCCGGGCTGCGCGAACGTCTCGGCGGCGGTCAGCCACATGTCGCGGATGAGGCGCCCTTCGGCGTCGCGGTAGAGATACCACGTGCCGAACTTGAAGAAGGCGAGATGCTGCACGAGGAACGCGAGCACGAGCGCACCCGTGGCGAACATCGTGTAGGCCGCGGGCGTGGCGGGGCCCGCGTGGTGCGTGACCGCGTAGCGCGTTCCGCCGCCGCGCGCGCGCCGGTTCCGCGCCCGCAGCGCGAGCGCAAGCGCCACGTGCACGAGCAGGATCGCCGCCAGGCCCGCCTCCACGATCCAGATCAGCGGCTTCATGCCCGTGAGGAACTGGCAATAGGCGTTGTAGGCGGCCTGCGCCGCCGCCGGATCCGGATTGAGCAGCGCGAGGTTCCCCGCCGCGTGCCCGGCGAGGAACAGCACGAGCGCCGCGCCGGCCGCGCCGAGCGTCTGCTTGCGTCCAATGGACGACGACACATACCCCAGCAGGTTCGCCCCGCACGTCTTCAGTTCAGTCAGCTGTTCGCGCATGTCGCGTCGCTCCCCTTCGGATTCTGCCGCGCGTTCCTAGCGGCGGCCGAGGTTGCGGTCGGCGAAGTCGAGTGTCCACGTCCAGTCGTAGGCGGAGATGCCGTGGCGTTCCGAACGGCGCACGTAGCCGAGATGCGGGCCGATCGCCGACGTGTCGTAGTTGGCCGGCCAGTCGACCTTGGGCAGGCCCGCGCCGCGCAGCAGCTCCCACACGGGGCTGGCCGCGCGCAGGGCGAGGAATTCGCCCTCGGTGTCGAACCACGGCTCGTTGAAGCCCTGCACGAGCAGCGCGCGCGGCGCCACGCAGGCGAGGAAGAGGTGCTGGTCGAACGGCATCGTCTTGTGCGGCTCCTTCGCGTACTTCGCGTAGGCCGTGCAGTACCAGTGCGTGAAGGACCGGTTCTCGGTGGAGATGTTCTCGCCGTAGTCGCGCTTGGCGAGCGGCGCGCCGCCGCCGCCCGTCTGGTTCGGCACGCACACGGCGAAGCGCGCGTCGCGCGCCGCCGCCACGAGAGCCGACTTGCCGAGCCGCGAACAGCCCGTGACCACGGCCTTCGTCGCGTCGATCTCGGGAATGCGCTCCGCGAGGTCGAGGCCGCGCGAAAGCCCCCACGCCCACGCGCCGATGGAGGTGACGTTGTCCGTGCGCTTCGGGTCGCGCGGCCCCCAGAGTTCGAACACGCCCGTGTAGGCGAAGGGATTCTGCTGGTAGCGGGGATTCTTCTCGCCGCAGTCCGGATCGGGCGAGATCTCGCCATAGCATGCGCTCATCACGGCGTAGCCGCGCGCGAGGATCATGCCGAGCGGCAGCACCGTGGAGGAGTTCGGATTCTGCATGACGCCGCGCGTCTCGCCCGTCATGCGGTACGTGCCGTCGGACTTCCCCCAGCGGCACCAGGCCGTCGGCACGGGCACGTCCGGATCCGGCACGAGCTCGAAGTTGCCCTGGTAGTTCAGGAACGAGATCACGGGCACCTTGCCCTTCGCGTAGCGCGGCAGCCACACGATCCAGTTGACGCACGGCCCCGTCTTGTCCGCCTTGAACCACATCCTGTACTGGCGGCGGATCGCGTAGCCGGCCGCGGCGCCCACCTTCTCGTCCGCCAGCTCGGTGACGACGGTTTCGGGCGCGGGCGGCTCCGCGCCGTACATCTCCTTCGCGAAGAGGTCGAGAATCTCGCGCCGACGCTGCGGCCACGTCTCCTTCGTCACCTTGCGTCCGTCGAGGAACGTGAGCGGATCCTCGAGCGTGTAGGGCGGGATCTTCGCCTTGTCGTAGTTCGGATTGTGCACGTACACGTCGCGGTCCTGCGCGTGCACGGTGGCGCCTTCCTGCGCCGCCCAGAGCCCCGCCGCGCAGAGCGCGCCCAGGGCCGTCATCATGTTCTTCGTCAGT
>CAVEDG010000153.1:0-4877 GCA_963614205.1 bacterium
CCTATGCGCATGGTTGCGAGACTGCTGGGGCTTGGCCTCCTTTTTCTGTCCGGCGCCGCGGGAGCGGCGACGGCGCCGATGGATTGGGCGCCGGTGCACACGAACGACATCGCGCGCTGGAAGGCCGTGAACCGGGCGCCGGAGGGCGTGGTGGCGGACGCGGCGGCGAAGTCCGTGCGCTTCCTCGTGGAGGCGACGGGCGTGGACGCGGAGACGCCGCTGGAGTTTCTCGCGATCGGGCCGCTTTCCGACCGCGCCTACGAGGCGCTGTTCGTCACGGTGGCGTCGCCGGCGGCGATCGCGGCGGCCTGCGACCGCGTGGGTCTGCCGCGCGGCCGGGAGGCGGATCCGTTCCAGGCGCGCCTGTGGCCGTTCGGCGAAAAGGTCTCCCTTGCCGTCGCGCCGTGCACGGAGCCGCGGACGGCCGGCGGGCCGCTCGACGCGCTCGTGAAGGACACGCGCGCACAGGAAGAGGGGCCCGTGCTGCGCGCACCCGCGGTGTGGACAGGCGGGGCGCGGGATGCGCGCGGCGCCGTGGTGGCCGCCACGAACGCGCCCTGCGCCGTCTTCGCGCTCTACACGCACGCGCCGTCGCTGCTGCAGTTGGACGGCCTCTTCGACCAGTCCAGTATCTACGGGCGCTTCATGTCCGCCACCGCCCTGCGCGCGGGCGACCTCTTCGAGATCACGGCGACGTGGGACGGCCGCCGGCGCGCGCAGGACGCGGTCGTGCACCTGGCCGCCACGAACGCCGCCGCGCGCCTCGCCGAGCTGCGCGCGCGCGCCGCGGGCGACGTGGATCTGCACGTGCGCCTCGCCTTCGAGCCCGACGTGACGATCGCGCGCGCCGCCGCGCTCGCGCAGGCCTTCGCGCAGGTGGACGGCCACGGCGTGAAACTCAACGGCCGCGCGCCCGGGCAGTTCTTCTTTCGCGCGTTTCTGCCCGATCCCGCCTGGCGCGCGCGGGAAGGGCGCATCTTCCAGCCGTTCGAAGTGCACGTGGACGCGCAGGGCGCGCGCACGTTCGTCTTCTGCGAGGAGGACTGGAGCGGCGCCGGCGACGAGCCCGTGCTGCGGCCGCACGCCACGCCGTTCAAGGACTGGAGCGAACTGCCCGCGCTGCTCGCGCGGACGGGCGAGCAGGGCGCGAAGGTGAACGTGCTCTTTCTCTTTGCGCCGGAGACGACGCCCGCCGCCGCGCTGGCGCCGATCGTGGACGCGCTCGGCGCGCGCATCGGCACGTACTACGTGTTCGGCACGAAACCAACGAAGAAGGAACAAGACCATGAGAAACATCACTGAGGCGGAGTTCGACGCCGCCGTCGCGAACGGGCGCGCGCTCGTCGATTTCTGGGCGACCTGGTGCGGGCCGTGCCAGATGCAGGGGCTTCTGCTTGAGCAGAAGTTTGCGCCCGCGCATCCCGAGATCGAGATCCTGAAGGTCAACGTGGACGAGCAGCCCGCGCTGGCGGCGCGCTTCGGCGTGCAGTCCATTCCCACGCTGCTGCTCTACCGCGACGGAAAGCAGATCGCGAACTTCGTGGGGCTCACGAAGCCCGACGAGCTCGCGGCCGCGTTCGCCTCGTAGGGGCTCGGGACCATGGAAGATCTCGTCATCGTCGGCAGCGGACCCGCGGGACTGACCGCGGGGCTCTACGCGGCGCGCGCGGGCGTGAGGCCGCTGGTGCTCGAAGGCCTCGAACCCGGCGGGGCGCTCATGCCCGCGCGCCGCGTGGCGAACTATCCCGGCGTGCCCGACGCCGTGTCGGGCGCGGCGCTGATCGGCATGATGCGCCGGCAGGCGGAGGCGGCGGGCGCGCGCTTCGCGACGGACGTGGTGGAAGGCCTGGCGGTCGAGGGACCCGCGCGGCGCCTGGCGACGATGCTCGACGCGGGGCTCGAGGCGCGCGCGGTGATTCTCGCCACGGGCGCGGGCGTGGCGAAGACGGGGCTGCCGGGCGAGGCGGCCTACTGGGGGCGCGGCATCTCGGCGTGCCTCACGTGCGACGGCGCCTTCTACGCGAAGCGGCGCGTGGTGGTCGTGGGCGCGGGCGAGGGCGCGCGGAACGCGGCCGCGTATCTCGCGCGCTGCGGCGCGGATGTCGTGGCCACCTACGCGCCGGAGACGCTCGTCTCCTTCGACGGCGACGGGCGCACCCTCACGGGCGTGGCCACGCAGGGGGCGTACGTGCCGTGCGACGGCGCGTTTCTCGTCACGGCGCGCGTGCCGCAGACGGCGTTTCTGCGCGGCGGCCCCGTGGCGCTCGACGCGCAGGGCTATGTGCGCGTGGCGGAGGGCGTGAAGACGGCCGTGCCGGGCGTGTTCGCCGCGGGCGACTGCGCGCGGCCGCGCCACAGGCAGGCCGTGATCGCGGCGGGCGACGGCGCCCTGGCCGCCCTCGCCGCCCTGGACTACTTGAAAGTTAAAGGTTAAAGATTAAAAGTTAAAAGTTAAAGGTTAAAGATTAAAAGTTGAAAGTTGAAAGTTGAAAATTAAACGTTAAACGTTAAAAGCTAAATGCTAAAAATTAAAAATGAGTTTTAACCATTACTTTTCACCATCTACCTTCTAACTTCCAACCTAACTTTTAACTTCCAACCTAACTTCCAACCTAACTTTTAATTTTTAACTTTTAATCTTTAATCTTCGAATGCCATCTAACTTTTAACTTTTAACTTTTAACTTTTAATTTTTAACTTTGAATGCCATCTAACTTTTAACTTTTAACTTTTAATTTTTAACCATGAACAACACGCACTATGGCCGGATTGGCTTCTTTCTCGTGGCGGGCGTGGCGCTGATCGCCGCCACCCTCATCTACATCGGCGGCGTGGGCTCCTCGAAGAACGAGTTCACGGCCGAGACCTTCTTCGGCGATTCCGTCTCGGGGCTCGACGTGGGCAGCACCGTGACCCTGCGCGGCGTGCGCGTGGGCGAAGTGCGGCGCATTTCCTTCGTGGGCGTGGAATGCGCCGACGCCGCGCCCGACGACCGCCGCAAGATCTTCGTGGAGCTCGCGCTCGACCGGCGGCTCTTCCGCACGGGCGATTCGCCGCGGCGCGTGCTGGAGGAGATGGTCGCCAAGGGCCTGCACGCCACCGTGTCGGCCTCCGGCGTGACGGGCCTCTCGCACATCGAGCTCAACTTCCCGAAGATGGCGCTCTTCGAGGAGACGCGCAGCTGGAAATCCGACAACGTCGTCATCCCGCCCTCGCCGTCCATCCTGCAGAGCGCGGCCGATTCGGCGCAGTCGATTCTCAACCAGCTCGACAAGATGGATCTCGTGGAGGCGTGGAGCAACGCGCTCGACGTCACGCGCCAGGCGAACGCGCTGCTGGGGGACGTGCGGACGATCCTCGCGGGCGAGCAGGGTACCGTGGGCGAGATCATGAGCAACGTGCGCGAAGCCTCCGCCGCGCTGCGCGACTGCGCGGAGGAGGTGCGGCGCAACCCGTCCGCCCTGCTGCGCAACTACGAGCCGCGGCAGCTGGAGGAGACGCGGTGAGCGCGCGCGCGGGAAAGGCGGCGGCGCCCACCATCGGCCTCGTGTCGCTGGGCTGCGCGAAGAACGCGGTGGACCTGCAGGTGATGGCGGGCCACCTCGTGAAGGCGGGGTTCGCGCTCGCGCCGACGGCGGACGAGGCGGACGCGCTGCTCGTCAACACGTGCGCGTTCATCGAGTCCGCGCGCGAGGAGGCGGCCTCCGAGATCCTCCGCGCGTGCGAACTCAAGCGCGCGGGGAAGTGCCGCGCCGTGATCGTTGCGGGCTGCTTCGCGCAGCGCTACCGCGCGCGGCTTCTCGACGTGTTTCCCGACGTGGACGCGATTCTCGGTATCGACGCGCTCGATCGCATTGTCGAGACCGTGCGCACCGCGCTGGAGGGCGGCGCGGCGCCGGCGAAGGCGCGGCGCGGCGTGCCGCCGGGGATGCCGCGGCGCGTGTTCGACCCGCCGATGCCGGCGCTGCGCTTCACGGGCCCGGCGTTCGCCTATCTCAAGATTGCGGAAGGGTGCGCGCACCGCTGCGCCTACTGCGCGATCCCGGGCATTCGCGGCGCGTACCGCTCGCGCGATCCGGAGGCGATCGTGGCCGAGGCGAAGGCGCTGCTCGCCACGGGCGTGAAGGAACTCAACGTCGTGGCGCAGGATCCCATGCTCTACGGCGTGGATCTGCGGCGGCGCGCGAAGACGGCGAGCGACCTCGTGGCGCTGCTGCGCCGGCTCGACGCGCTGGAAGGGGACTTCTGGATCCGCGTGCTCTACTCGTACCCGAGCGAAATCACGGAGGCCTATCTCGACTGGCTCAACACGTCGCCGCACGCGGTGAAGTACGTGGACGTGCCGCTGCAGCACACCGACCCCGCCGTGCTCAGGGCGATGGCGCGCGGCAGCGCGGTCGCGGCCACGCGCGCGGCGGCGGCGCGTCTGCGCGCGGCCGTGCCCGGCGTCACGCTGCGCACCACGGTCATGACGGGCTTCCCGGGCGAGACGCCGGCCGCGTTCGCGCGGCTCAGGAAGGACATCGCGCAGATGGCGTTCGACCATCTCGGCGCGTTCGCGTTCTCGCCGGAGGAGGGCACGCCCGCCGCCACGATGCCGGGGCGTCCGGCGGCGCACGTGGCCGAGCGCCGCGCGCGGATCGTGATGGAGACGCAGCGCGCGGTGTGGGACGCGAAGGCCGCCGCGCTCGTGGGCCGGACCTTCCGCGCGCTCGTGGTCGCGCCCGGCGTGGCGCGGCTCGAAAGCCAGGCGCCCGACGTCGACGGCGTCGTGTTCCTGAAGAAGGCGCGCGGCGCGGCCGCGCTGCCGCCCGTGGGGCAGTTCGTCACGGTCAGGCTGCGCGCCGCGCGCGACTACGACTTCGACGGCACGGTGA